>JBFILE010000477.1:0-2913 GCA_041599855.1 Thermoplasmatota archaeon | reverse complement strand
GGGCCCTCAGGTCGAGAACGGCTCAACCGGTTTTTCGGACAGGGATGCCGCAATTCGCTGGCTGGCCGATCCGTCCCCGTACGGGTTCACGGACTGGGCCATGCGCCGATAGGCTTCCGGATTGTCGAGGAGTTCCCGTGCGGAATCCACGATGAGGTCCACGTCCGTTCCCACGAGCTTCGCTGCGCCGTGGCGAACCCCTTCGGGCCGCTCCGTCGTTTCGCGCAGGACGAGGACGGGCTTTCCGAACCCGGGAGCCTCCTCCTGGATGCCGCCGGAATCCGTCAGAACGAGGTCCACGCTCCGCAAGAAGTGCACAAGGCTCCCGTATTCGAGGGGCCCCGTGAGCCGGATGTTGGGGATTCCGCCCAGTCGTTCATGCGCAACCTTGTGGACGGCAGGGTTCATGTGCACCGGGTAGACGATGGAGATGTCCGGATACGCCTCCGCGATCCGTTTGACGGCGGTGCAGATCCGCTCGAAGCCGGGCCCATGGTTCTCGCGGCGATGCGCCGTGACGAGAATCGAGCGGCTTCCCGGCTTGATCAGTTGATGGACGGCGTCCGGCACCGGCGTGTTCGCCACGAACTTGATGGCGTCGATTACCGTGTTGCCGGTCAGCAGGATGTCGGACGCTGCGATCCCTTCCCGAAGCAGATTCTCGGCCGCCTCGGCGGTCGGCGCGAAATGCCGGTCGGCGATGACGCCGACGATCCGACGATTGACCTCCTCGGGAAACGGGTGATGCCGGTTTCCAGTGCGGAGCCCGGCTTCGACGTGTCCGACCTTGATCCGTCGATGGAACGCCGCCATTGCGGCCGCGGCCGCCGTGGTGGTGTCGCCCTGGACAATGACCCAGTCCGGCTTTTCGGCTTCGAGGATCGGGTCCAGTGCCGTCAGCGTGGCCGCCATGACGTCCGTCGGGGTCTGGTTCGGGCGCATGATTGCGAGATCATGGTCCCCGGTGACCTTGAACAGGTCCAGGATTGGGAGCAGCATCTCGCGGTGCTGACCGGTCAGGCAGACGGAAACCTCGAGATCTCCGGGGCGTTCGCGCAGCGCGTGCACGACGGGAGCCATCTTGATGGCTTCCGGACGCGTGCCGAACACGGCAAGCACGCGCTTCATTGGCCGGCTCCCTTGTCCTCGGAACTGCTCACGGAGCGCACGGCCGATGAGATGCCGGGACCGAACTTGGCGGCCTTGTCGATGCGGTTCCAGTTGGCATCGAACCACTCGATGGTCTTGGGGAGGCCCACCTCGAAGGTGGTTGACGGCGAGTAGCCGATCTCCTTGCTCGCCTTGTCGATGGATGCCCGGAGTCGGCTCTTGGTGTCCCACTTCCGCTTCGGCGCAAAGGCGATGTCGCCCTTGTTCTCGGTGAGTTCGTTGACCTTCCGGGCCAAATCCACGATCCGGGTTTCCTGTCCGGATGCAAGGTTGTACTCCTGCCCGATGGCCGCCTCGAAGAAGCCGCAACGGAGCAGGCCGTCCACGATGTCGCCGACGAACGTGAAGTCGCGGGTCTCCTCGCCGGTTCCGGTGATCGGAAGCGGGATGCCCTTCTTGGCCCAGTAGATGAAGTTCGGGATGACGTTCCGGTATTGGCCGGGAACCTCTCCGGGCCCATATGAATTGAAGAACCGGGCCTTCACCACGGGCAGGTCGTGGTGGTGCCAGAAGAAGTTGCAGTACAGCTCGCCGAGCATCTTCGTGACCTGGTACGGCGTGCTCAGGTGCATCGACGTGAACTCCTCCTTGAGGGGGAGCGGTGCCTGGCTTCCGTAGATCGAGCAACCCGAGGACGCGTACACGAAGCGTTCCACGCCGGACAATGACGCATATTCCAGGAGGCGAAGCGTTCCCATGCCGTTGACATCGAGGTCGGCTTCCGGGTGGTCGATGGAGTTCTGGTTGGCGAAGAACGCCGCCAGGTGGAACACCACATCCGGCTTCTCGAAGAACACGCGCTTGAGCATAATCTCGTCGCGGATGTCCCCGTGGGCGAAAAGGACGTTCTTGCGCGACGGCACGTTCCAGGCAGGCGAGGCCTCGAGGTTGTCCAGGATGACCACCTGCGCGCCGAGGTCGGCCAGGCGGGCCACCAGGTTGGACCCGATGGCGCCGGCACCGCCGGTCACGAGGACCTTCTTGTCTGCATAGTACGATTCGTAGTTCTCCATGGTTATGATCTCTCCTTGGGGGTTGTGAGGTCGTGGACCAATTCCACGAACCTGCCCGTGCACGACGGGCGGGTAAAATTGGATTCGGCAAACAATCTTCCGTTTCGACCCATTTCGGCAGTCTCCGAAGGGGTGTTGTACATCGTCCGGATGGCAGAGGCCAATCCGGAGACATCGCCGGCAGTTACATGCATGCCGCTTCGGGATTCCTCCAGCATGGTCCGGCCGTCGCTAGCGGGATGCGAATAGAGGATGGCCGCACCGCCCGCTGCCATGACACTCTGCAGCTTTCCGGGCACGACCGGCGTCGCGAGGTCCTTGTGGAGGGTCACAAGCGATACGTCGGAGGCCTGAAGCACCGACACGTAATCGGTGCCGGTCTGGGGCGGCATGAAGCGCACATTCTTGAGCCCCTTCTGTTTCACGGCCTGCTCCAGGTCCTTCTTGAACACGCCATCCCCGATGAGGAGGACGACCATGTTCTTCAGATCCTGCAGGTCGGTCGCGGCCTCGACGATATCCTGCACGCCCTGGGCAAATCCCATGGTTCCCGCAAATGACACGATGAACTCGTCACCGATGCCATTCGCGGTCCGCCAGGCATTCATCCGGGGACCGGGGCTCGTCGCGTCGAGATCCACCCAGTTCGCAATCGGGTGGACGCTGTCAGCCCGGCCGCCGTGGCTTCGGACGTGGGCTGCGTTGCCCTCCGAATGGGGGACCACGGCGG
>JBFILE010000476.1:0-2913 GCA_041599855.1 Thermoplasmatota archaeon | reverse complement strand
GCCGGCATCCGGTGTCGGACATGCGGCGAGGTGACGCCTCCGGACAAGGATGGGCGCCCATTCAGCCGATGCCTCGCCTGCGGGGAAGCGCTCGGCGGGAGTTGACGGCGGCCGACCGTCCCACGTGCGGCCGGCCGGGGGCAACACCCGACTCGGCGGCGGACCCGCTGGGGCGCGTCCGCGCAAGGGCCGAAGCGGATTGCCCCGGGCCTGGTCTGGAAGCCGTCGTGTCCCGGGCGCGGGTCACCCCGTGATGCACGGGGCCCGCGTGGCGCCTTGATCCTGCCCTGCGGCTTCCACGCGCACGCTCGCGTCGCACGAATCGGGGGATTGGGCCCATGAGGTCGCATGGCCCGGGAATCCGACGGTGACGCGGCCGATGGACTGGAAGTCCCCGCCCTGGAAGTAGCCGGCCTCGAACGCATGCCCATAGGGGTGGACGGTGTCCGTGCCCGAAGGGGTGTACCGGATGCCGGCGATCGGGATGAAGGTCTCGCCCACGAGGACGCCCGCCGTGGCGTCCCCTTCGCCCTCGCGCGCGGCAGCGGTGTGGCCGAAGGCGGTGTTCTGGGCATGGGCCGCGGTCGTCTGGTCCCCGTCCCACTGCACCTGCGCCACGGGAATGAAGCGGGAATAGTCCGCCGGGAAGATGCCGACGCGATACGTTTCCTGCGCGCGGCGTTCCCCGTGCCATGCGCCCGGCTGATAATCCGCGCCGACCAAGGGCTTGTACGCGTCGATGACGAAGATGCCGGAGGACAGGCGGAACGTGCCCATGCCGTCGGGGTTGTCCCCCACATTGGCCAGGGCCCACGGCGTGCTGCCTTGGACACCGTCGTACGTGGTGCCGACGAGGGGCACGTATTGCGCGTCGTCCGGGGATTCGCCGGGGGTCCCGTCGCCCGGGTCCAGCGGATTCGCCCGGAACACGCCCGCACTCACCATGGTGCGGTAGTCGTGGAGGTGGCCCTGGAAGTCGTCATCGACGCGGGCGCCCACGATGGGGACGAAGTTGTCGCCTGCGAAGATGCCGCTCCGCACCATGATGTCGCCCACGTTCTGGTCCCCGAGGCCTTGACCGAGGCCGAATGACAACGCCCAGAGGTCCGTCGGGAACCGCTCGCCCCAGTAGTCGGCGCCGAAGACGGGGATGTAGTCGTCGTTGTCGGCCGCGAAGAACCCGAAGCTCGTGAGCCGGTAGGATTCGATCGCGTCGATGGTGGCGCCGAGGTTCGTGCGATCCTGGTAGTTGCGGTGCCACGAGGAGGTGCGCGTGCCGATGAGGGGCACATACCCGTCGTCCGTGGTGACGCCGAAGCTGATCGTGTCCTCCTGCTCGGGCACGTAGAAGAACGTCTGATCGCCGCGTTTGGACTCGTGGAAGCGGGCCGTGGCCCCCGGCGATTCGCCGACGGTTTCGTGGAAGGCACCGACCGTGATGTGGCTCTCCGCCTCGAATTCCTGGCTGGCGGGGAGGATGATGAACGCCCGGTGGATGTCCTCGCGGATGTAGACGCCGGGGTGCTTCCCCGTGTTCCCGTTGATGCGGGTGGCGGGGCCCACGACGACGCGCTTCCACGCATCGGCGATGAGGGACACGGATCCGTCGGCGCCCGACTTGATCGATTCGGCGTACGCGCCGTACCGGCTGAGGTACACGCCGTCCCACACGTCCCCGCCGGCCACGCGTTTCACGCCGCGCCATATGTACGTGTCCGGGAAGTCGCGGTACACCTCGCCTTCGAAGTAGTCGGTGTGGTACGGGTACAGCACGTTCGCGCCGAAGATGGGCGCGTAGATCATGAACACGTACGCGGTGTAGAGGACGATGGCGGCTTCGGACGCGCCGAGGGTCGCGAGGACCGCCATCACGGCCACGATGGCGATGATGCCGAGGGTGAGGCCGATGACGGCCACGAGGCTCGTCGGGTGGGCGTAGTTCAGGACGAAGGGAAGGGTGTTGAGGGCGATGGGGACGCCGTCACGTTCCACGGCCTCCATCACGAGACGGTCCGCGCCCTTCGTGCCTTCCAGGGCCAGGAGGTTCATGTTCGTGATCGAGCCGTCCTCGTTCTCGAACCAGATTCCGACCGTGGTGATCGGCTCGTCCCCGTAGTGCCATGTGCGGGTGAAGATGCCGCCCGCGTAGCCGGGGTCGTCGATGCCGAGGATGGTGGCGGCGGCGGCAAGGTCCACGCGCGTCCGCGTCATGGGTGCGGGGTCGTCCTCGATGGAACCGAGCACGGTCACGCTGCCGTCCGCTTCATCGCGGAATCCCGGAAGGCCGGTTGTCGGACCGTTCGTGGATGCGTGGATCAGCGGCCCAAGGATGGCTTCGTAGGTGGCATCCCGGGCGGCTTCGGAGGCGTCGTCCGCCGCGTTCGCGTGGGCGATGCCGATGGCCGGCGAGTCGGACATCATGATGGCCACGAGCGCGATGGCGACGGTGGTCCAGAACGTGGTGCGGGTCGTACGATGAGCAGCCATGGGGCAGCCTCCCGACAGGGGAAAGGGGGTCGTACATGAAAAAGGGTTCGACGGAACTGAAGGGAGTGGGCCGGACGGGGTGGCCCGGGAACCCGCGTCACGGCGATGCCGGAGAGGCGGATCCCGCGGCGGATCGGCGAGCGGCGGACGCGGGGGGGGAGCGCCCGGACCCGGCGATGGCCGGTCCCGATCCGGCGCCGCCACCGTCCGGGCGTCACTTCCGTCGCCTGTACTCGAGCGCCGCGCGACCCACGATGCCGGCCCCGGGGAGCACGAGGGACCCGAGTTCGGGCGTGCCGCCTGGGCGAGCCGTATTCTGGACGGCGCTCGTGAACGCGTCGGTGACAGGATCCCAGGATCCTGTTCGCGTTCCGCTTCGCTCACTTCAGCAAGTCCCCGGCACAGACCCCGCTTCACCTGGTCCTT
>JBFILE010000475.1:0-2918 GCA_041599855.1 Thermoplasmatota archaeon | reverse complement strand
GGCCACATGCTTCAAAGTGAACCCCGCGCCCATGGGGACCGATGGCGCGCCGAGTCACCGACAGCGAAGAAGAGTCCGTAAGCCGCATCGTGAAGGCCCGCGTGAAAGCCCTCGACAAGCGCGACCCCGTACGTCTCGCCCTCGGAGCACTCATCCGGGACTCCGAACCTCTCCCCATCATCATGGACCACACGCGACCCTTCGGCATCGTGACGCCCAAGCAATTCATGCGACGATCCGTGAACCCCGAAGCCCGCATCGAGAAAGCCGTCCACTCCACAGGCGTCATCCACGAGGACGACACGATGGCCGTGGCCGCCCGCGCCCTCGCCGACCGCGACGCCCCCTTCATGCCGGTCGCACGCGAAGGCGGGAAGCTCGCAGGCGCCGTCCGCGCAAAAGACGTCATCCACCACCTCACCCACCTCGACGGCCACGCGGCCTCATACACGCGCGAAGTGCCCTTCCTCTCGCGCACGGAAACCCTCGGCGACGCCATCCACCACTTCGCAGGCACCAACGCCCCCATCCTCCCCGTCATCGACGCGAACGGCCGCGTCGAATCCGTCCTCCGCGCCCGCGACCTCCTCGGCGCCATCTTCAACCCCCAGCGCCGCCCCGCCGGCCACGTGGACTTCGCCATGGCCGAAGACCATTCCCGCCTCGAACTACCGGTCGCCCACTTCATGACCGCGAGCTACCGCGAACTCAAACCGGACGCAGGCGTGGACGCGTGCCTGCAGGCCCTCCGCGACTTCACCGCCGTCGTCGTCGCCGCAGGCACCGACGTCCGCGGAGTCCTCACACCCCTCGATTTCGTCAAGGGTGCAGGAGGCGAAGTCCCGATGACCGAAAGCGAACTCCGCATCGTGCCCAAGCGCCAACCGCCGCGCTGATCCCCACCCGGCGCGGATCACCGCGCACGCCGCGCACGCCGCGCACCCCGCCGGACGCGGCCCCACGTCGTCACCCCGACTTGGCGCACCCACCGCGGGAGTGCGCCCGCAGGCCGTCCCCGCGGGCGCGCCGTCACCGCCGCGGGCGCCACATAAACGTATTTAACCGAGCCCCGATTCTCCGGCCTCGGTGAGTCACGTGACGAAAACGCAGGGAGTCGAAGAGGTCGAACCCGCAACTGCCGACGAAGGCACCAAGAAGTTCGAAGGCGCGATCAAGATCGAGCAGAGCTTCAAGGTGGACGGCAAGAAACTCACCGTGTTCGTCACGTTCCCCGGCGAAATCGTCAAGAACGTGGGCATGGAAGCGCTGCTCCTCGCTGCCAACCGCGCCATCGTCACCGTGGACTCCAAGATCCACCGCGTCGAAAAGATCCGCTGAGGCTCCCATGGACGACGTGTCCCCCGTCGAACCGGGCGCGGGACGCACCACCGCCCCCAGCACCGCGCCCCAGGGTGCGACGCAACACGCCCGCGATTTTATCGGACGCACGCCCGTCGAGGCACTCCCGGGAATCCACGTCCTCGGCACCGTCCAAGGCCTCGTCGCCGATGCCGCCCGCGTCGCAGAAGCCTTCGACGCGATTGCGCCCGACGTCGTGGCCCTCGCCATTTCCCCCGCCGACGTGGACGGACTCCTCGCATACCTCGCCGAACCCGAGGACGCCCCCTTCGACGAGGACTCCCTCCTCGAAAGCGAAGCCGTCTACTCCGCCGTCCTGAGCCGCTACGGCCCCGTGGACCTGCCACCGCCCGACCTTCTCGAAGCGGTCGGTCGCGCGCGGGCCGCCGGTGTGCCCATCGTCGGCGTGGACCTCGACGAGGACGAATACGCCGACGTCTGGAGCTCGAACGTGGGCATCATCTCCCTGTTCAAGGTGAGCCGCGCCACAAAGCGCCTGTACAAACGGCCCCCCGAAGCGCCCGATGCCCACGGCTTCGCCGTCGCCTGGGACGCCGCCATGCGAGAAGTCCCCGCACTCGACCGGGTGGAACAGGCGCGGGAAACCCGCATCGCCAAGGGACTGCGCGGCCTTGCGCCGAAACGTGTCCTCGCGGTCATCGACCTTGCCCGCGTCGCCGGCGTCCTCGCGCACCTGCGCTGACGCCCCCGCCGCCAACGGTGCCGCATACTCCGCTGCCGCCGGGCCGGGCCATTCCCATGGATGGCCGGCCGAATGCGCGCAGCATCCGCCACCCGGGGAATGCCCTCGGTGGCGCGTGACCCCACACATGCCTTGACGTCCGGCTACGATTCCGTGCCCGGGTTGCCGGCAAGCCGCAGGATCGGCAACCCCGTCGTCTCGTCAAGGGAGCGATCCAGCATGTCCCCCTCAAGCGCGAGGACAGCGAACTCGATGGGCCCCGTGATCCTCCCGGTGAAGAAGTGGCCGGTGCGGGCGCGGTGCTCCGCGTCGCCCATGACCACATGCAGGTGCGCATCGAGCTTCCCGTCCGCAAGGGCGATGTTCCCGCTGCAGCTGATCAGGAGCAGGGACTCATGGAAGCTCACGCGCTCATACCTTCCCCCGCCCTGCGAATACCCGAGGTCCACGCGCGTGAGTTTCCCGACCGCGCTCAGGACGAACCCGGCGGTGAACCCCGCGTCCTCCGCCAACGCGTGGAAGGCGTCAAGGAGGTCGTCGTCGTTGTCCATGCGACCGTAGATGATGGCTCCCTGCCGTCGATACTCGCCATTGAATGTCATCCCATTCCCTCCGAACGACTCGCGGCCATCACGTAGCCGAGACGATAGCTCCCATACGTGTCCGACCGCGACGCCTTCACGCGGCGAAGACTCTCCGGGGCCCACTTCCGCAGGTCCTGCAGGGCGGAAAGCGCCTCCAGGAGATCGGCCGCCTCATCCTTCTCGTCCGCCTCATTTGCGCCGAGGAGGGCCTGCGCTTCGAGCACGATGCGCCGCTTCAGGTACCGCGCATACTCGATGCCTTCCACGCGGCG
>JBFILE010000474.1:0-2924 GCA_041599855.1 Thermoplasmatota archaeon | reverse complement strand
GGGTGGGTGGGTGGCGGCCGGGCGCGCGGAGGGCCGGCGGCCGGATCCCTCGATTCCCTGCCGAGGGGCATGCAGCAGGATGGATTCCCGTCGGGAACGGACGGGGCCCGGCACGAGCGCTGCGGCACGTGACCAGGTGCCGACGGGGCCGCGCGCAGGCAAACCCTCATGAACCCGGTGCCCGTCGGGGGCGACGTGGCCGATCCCCGACCCGGCATGGTGCGCTCGCCTTCCACGATCGCCCGCCCAGACGCGGACCCCCGGGTCCTCGACGAGATCCTCCTCCGCCTCCTGCGGGGCGATGCGAAGACGAAGGCGGACGTGCACCAGTTGAAACTGGACGTCACGAAGGAATTCCGTGCCGTCCGTGTGCCGTCCAACCCGGATGTCCTCGCCCGCGCCGCCGATTCCGACCGCGCCCGCCTCCTGCCCCTCCTCCGCATCAAACCCACGCGGTCCCTGAGCGGCGTGACCATCGTCACCATCCAGTCGAGCCCGGAAGCCTGCCCCCACGGCACATGCGTGTTCTGCCCCGGCGGCCCCGCATTCGGCACCGCGCAATCGTACACGGGGAAGGAGCCGGCGGCACGCCGCGCCCTCCGCCACGAATTCGACCCGTACGACCAGACGGCGGGGCGACTCATGGACCTCCACGCCGCGGGCCACCCCGTGGACAAGGTCGACTTCATCATCCAGGGCGGAACGTTCCTCGCCCGCGACGAAGGGTATCAGCGCTGGTTCGTGAAACGCTCCTTCGACGCCATGAACGAGTTCCAGGACGCGGACGCGGCGGCCCTCCGCCTCTCGGCGGACCCCGAGACGACGGGCACGACGGACCCCGCGTCCCTCCTCGCATCCCAACTCGCCAACGAGGAGCGTCATGCGCGCATGATCGGCCTCACCGTGGAGACGAAGCCCGACTGGTGCTTCGAACCCCACGTGGACCTGGCCCTCGAACTCGGGACCACGCGCATCGAACTCGGCCTCCAGACCCTTGACGACAGCATCCTGAAGGCGACGAACCGCGGCCACACCGTCGAGGATTCCCGGAAATCCTGCCGCATCGTGAAGGACGCGGGCCTCAAGCTCTGCGTCCACGTCATGCCCGGTCTCCCCGGCGCCGACCGCGAGAAGGACCTCGCCACCTTCCGGTCCATGGCCGAGGACCCGGACTTCGCGCCCGACATGATCAAGATCTACCCGACGCTCGTCATCCCGGGCACGGGTCTCCACGGCCTCCTGAAGAAGGGCCTCTTCGAGCCCGTGCGCGAGGAGTACTGCGTGGACCTCCTGGCGGAAGCGAAACTCCTCCTCCCGGACTGGGTGCGGATCCAACGCATCGACCGGGACATCCCGACACCCGAGATCGCGGACGGCGTCAAGCAGACGAACCTGCGGCAACTCGTCCACGACGAGATGCGCAAGCGCGGGAAGATGTGCCGCTGCATCCGGTGCCGGGAAGCCGGCCGCGTGGATGGCATCGTGGGCGAACTCACCCTCGTGCGCCAATCGTATTCGGCTCAGGGTGGAACGGAGCACTTCCTGTCGTACGAGGACAAGGAGCGGGACGCCCTCGCCGCCTTCGTCCGCGTCCGCGAACCGAGCGACCTCGCCCACCGTCCCGAAGTGGCGGATTCCGTCATCCTGCGGGAACTCAAGGTCATGGGCAGTGAAGTGCCCATCGGGTTCGACGAAGGCGTCACCCCGGAGACCGAGTACCAGCACAAGGGCCTCGGCCGCAAACTCCTCGCGGAAGCGGAAACCATCGCGCGCGACGCCGGCCGGTCCAAGGTCGTCGTGACAGCCGGCGTCGGCGTCCGCCCCTACTACTACAAGTTCGGGTACGAACGCGACGGCCCCTACGTGTCGAAGCGGGTGACGTGACGTGGGGGCAAGGGAACCGGGCCGTGCGGGGTCCGGTGGCAGCGCTGCGCCCGACGCGCGCGCCGTCGATGCCGACGCATCACCGGGCGCCCCCGGGCCGACCGACGCGCCCGTTGCGGCCCCTGCAACAGGGCCCCGGCCGCGGACCGTGGCGGCTTCCGCGACCACCTCGCGCGCCGGCATCGTGCAGGGAAGCTTCCACCATCACCTCCTTCTCGACCGCACGCGCGTGGAATCCTACCGCGCCGCCATCGAGGCGATCGTTCGGCCCGGCGACGTGGTCGTGGACCTCGGCGCCGGGAGCGGCATCCTGAGCGCCTTCGCCGCCCGCGCCGGCGCCTCGCGGGTGTACGCGGTGGAACTCGACCGGCACGCGGCGCCCTTCGTCGAGGAGACCATCCGCGCGAACGACCTTGCGAAAACGGTGGAACTTGTCCGTGCGGACGCGGAGGAATGGGTGCCGCCCGGGCCTGCCGATGTGGTCCTCTGCGAGATGATGGAAACCGGCCTCATGAACGAGGATCAGGCGCGCGTCATGAACCACGTCCACGCGGCATATCCCGGGCGGCCCCGGGCCATCCTCCCCGAGCGGGCCGTCAGCACCGCAGCACTCGCATGGGTCCCGGACGAGCACTGGGGCGTGCGCGTCCGCATCCCCCACTTCGACCGGGGCGAGCCTCCGTGGACGGCCGCGCCCGCAGACGCCCCCGGCGCCCCGTCCGGTCCCCGGCTCCTCACGTCGCGCGGCACATACTGGGACGCCGACTTCCGCGACAGGGTCCCCGTTCGGGTGGATGCCGGCGTTGATGTGGTGGCCGCATACGCCGGCACGGCGAACGCGGTCATCGTGGAGACGATCACCCACCTTGGCGCTGGCCACGTCGCGCAACCCAGCCCCGACCACGCGAGTCCCCTCATCCTGCCCTTGGACGCGTCGATGGCATGTGCGCCGGGGGCCCGCTTCCGGGTCCGGCTCGCGTACGAGACCGGGAGCGTCACCGGTCGCGTGCAGGTCGACGTAGACCGCGGGTGATGTGCCT
>JBFILE010000473.1:0-2927 GCA_041599855.1 Thermoplasmatota archaeon | reverse complement strand
GGGTGGGGTGCGGCGGTGCCCAGTTAAGCCGCAGTCCACGGCAGGGCGTCGATTGTGCCGGGGTGGCGGAGCGCGTGGAATCAAGGGGAGGGGTGCAACCCGCCGCCTCGCCGCGCGAGGCGGCGGGTCGGGGTGGGCTGGCGGGGGCCACAAACAACCGCACCCACCCCTTGCGTCCCGCAACTTTCGTTAACTTGGCACCCCCGGGTGGGGTGCAGGTCGCGCCGCAGGCACGCCGGGGGTGGGCTGGCGGGGGCCTCAAGTGTCACACCCGCCCCTCGCGACCCGCGCATTTCCGTTGAATGGCACCCCCGCCGAACCCCCCTCCTTTGGACGACCGCCCTCCGGCCGGGTTGATTGCCTGCCTCGATCGGATCCCCGCATGAATGTTTCGCCCATGCCACGAATGTTAGCATAGGGAAACTTTTTCCATGAAAGGCCCCTCACCGGGTCCATGAGCGGTCAGCGCGAGCCGGATTCCACAACCCCGGACCCCTCCCGGCGAAAGTTCCTTGCAGGCGGCATTCTCGCCGCAGGAGTGGCAGCCACGGCCGGCGTGGCGCGAAAGGTTCAGGGCGTCAGCCACAGCGTCGACCACGCCATGATGGGCCACGGCGCACATGCGTTGGCCCGCGGCAAGGTCAGCACGGAGGACTTCGACCCGTACGCGTTCCTCACCCGGTTCGACTGGGGCAAGGTCGTCGGGTCCACACCGGGCGGCGGCGCCATCCGCGAGTACTCGATCACGGCCTTCGACA
Organism: Thermoplasmatota archaeon; assembly: GCA_041599855.1. GTDB lineage: Archaea > Thermoplasmatota > SW-10-69-26 > JACQPN01 > JAJPHT01 > JBFILE01. Next base: position 2,169 of record JBFILE010000473.1, on the reverse strand, counting down.
AGGAGATCGAGATTGTACCCGGAGTCAAGTTCCCCGCATGGACGTACAACGGCCAGGTGCCGGGCCCCACGATCCGGGCGAATGAGGGCGACCGCCTGCGCGTCAAGTTCGTGAACGCCGGATCCCACCCGCACACGATCCATTTCCACGGCATCCACCGACCCGAGATGGATGGGGTTCCCGGGTTGGGGGACGGCGAGATCCTTCCGGGCGGGATCACGACGTACGAGTTCGACGCGAACCCGCATGGACTCCAGCTGTACCACTGCCACGCGACACCGCTGAAGCGCCATATCCACAAGGGATTGTATGGTGCATTCATCATCGATCCGAAGCCGGATGATCCCGCTGCGTGGGGGCCCGTGGACATCGGGCCGGACGGGAAGCCGCAGGAGTTCGTGATCGTGATGAACGCGTTCGACACGAACTTCGACAACGCGAACGAGGTGTACGCAGCGAACACGAAGGCGTTCGCATACCATGAGCGCCCGATCCGCGTGAAGAAGGACAGCCTCGTGCGGATCTTCCTCGTGAACCTCACGGAATTCGACCTCATCAATTCGCTGCACCTGCACGCGAATTTCTTCAACTACTGGGACACGGGCCGCAAGGACAACCCGAAGGTGTTCACGGACACCGTGGCCCTCACCCAAGGCCAGCGCGGCATCGTGGAAGCCCGCTTCCCGTTCCCGGGGAAATACATGTTCCACGCCCACCAGAGCGAGTTCGCGGAACTTGGGTGGATGAGCTTCTTCGAGGTGGTCGAATGACCGATGCGCGCCTGAAGGGCCCCCGCACGGAGGAAGGCCCGGAAACGGTTGAATCGTCCGTACCCACCGCCGCCCATGGGGAAGACCGCGGTCGCCGGATGGCCAGCATCCTCATCCCCGTTGTTGCGGTGGCGGTGCTCGTTGCCACACTCGCGGTCATGGACCCCGCCGCGTACTTCGCGAGCGGCGCGCCCCCCGTCGAGGAGATGGCGTTCGAGGCCGTGACATTGAAACCGGGGGTCATCGAACTCGTCGTCCGGAACGCCGGGCCGGACCCCATCACTGTCGCGCAGGTCCTCGTCGATGATGCGTACTGGATGTTCGACATGCAGCCGTCGCGCACCCTGGAGCGCCTCGATTCGGCAACAATCACCCTGCAGTACCCGTGGGTGGAGGGGGAAGCCCATGCGATCATGCTGCTCTCGGAGAGCGGCGCCTCGTTCGATCACGAGATCGCAGTCGCCGTGGAAACCCCGTCCGGCCAGGACCTCATCGTGCCCGGCATCGTCCTCGGCCTCGTTGTCGGCATCCTGCCCATCGCGGCCGGCATGTTGTGGTTCCCGTTCATGCGGAGCAGTGGACCCCATGTGAAGGAGTTCGCCCTCGCGCTCGCCATCGGCGTGCTCTTCGTCATCGGCGCGAGTGCCACGTTCGAAGGCTTCGAAGCCGCGGAGGAAGTGGCAGCATCCCTGCATCCGGACGCACTCATGGTGGGGTCGATCGCGGCAGCGTTCCTCCTCGTGCTCCTCGTGGACCGCGTCATGACGAGGCGCACGGAAGGCGTCCCCGCAACAGGCATGGCGCTCGCGTACGCCATCGCGGCCGCCATCGGCCTCCACAATCTTGGGGAAGGCCTCGCCATCGCAGGCGCGTATGCGGCGGGCGCAGCGAGCCTCGGCACCCTTCTCTTCCTCGGCTTTGCGATCCACAATGTGACGGAAGGGCCGGCCGTCGTGGCGCCCCTCGCCCGCGGCGGGTCCCTTGCGAAAGGCGCGTGGAAACACTTCGTGGCCCTCGGACTCGTCGCAGGCGGACCCGTCATCCTCGGCGCGTGGCTCGGTGGCTTCGCAACGAGTCCCGTGTGGGGCGTTGTGGTGGCAGGCGTCGGTGCGGGCGCGGCATTCGTGGTCATCGCGCAGGTGTGGGGCCAACTCCGCCTGGATGGCGGAAGCCTGGCGCGTGTCGCAAGCATCGCGGGTGTCCTCGCAGGCGTGGTCCTGATGTACGCGACGAGTCTGCTCGTTTGAGCACGCGAAGGGGGCCGCGGGCGGGGCCGGCGCGAAGGGCGCGCATCCGCGGCGGGTGCACGCACCTGCCCCGGCACCAGCCCTGGTGCACCAAAGGGCGGCATCATGCGCAGCGGAACCAGGGGCGAGGGGTATTGCCCACTCCAGGATTC
>JBFILE010000472.1:0-2932 GCA_041599855.1 Thermoplasmatota archaeon | reverse complement strand
GCCGCGTGTTGAGGCCCGGATTGCGGGGAGCCTGCATCCGAGCGGGTGGTATGATGCGGCGCCGACGGTGACCGTGACGGCTTCGGATGCGACGAGCGGGATTCCGGCTTCCGGCATCCAGTACCGTCTCGATGGCGTGCTGCGATCCTACGGGTATCCGGTGGTGGTTGCGGCGACGGGGACCCATTCGTTTGTGCCCGTTGCCACGGATGAAGCGGGGAACGGTGCCACCGGGGATGCGTTGCCGTTCCGTGTGGACACGACGGCGCCGTACACGGCGGCCGGTGTGGTGGCGGGGGATCATGACCCGTCGGGCGGCGCATGGTATCGTTCGCCGGTGACGGTGCGGTTGACGCCTTCGGACGGTGCCGGGATCGGGGTGGCGTCCACGTCGTTCGCGGTGAACGGTGCGGACGCGGCCGTGTGGAATGGTTCGGACTTCGTGCTCGCGGAGGAGCGGTGGCACATCGTGCAGATGGCGAGCGTGGATGGTGTGGGTCACGCGGAGGCGTTGCGGACGTTCGGTGTCGGTGTGGATCCGACGCCGCCTTCGACGGAGGCGCTCGTGGAAGGCGTGCGGAATGCGGAGACCGGGATCTATCATGATGTGACCACGGTGCGGTTCCTTGCGTCGGATGCGACGAGTGGCATCCTCTTGACCGAGTACTGGGTGAACGGTGCGGGGCCGTTCCGGGACCTGGAGCGGACCTTGTCGACCGCGGGCTGGTTCAATTTCACGTACCGGTCGATCGATGTGGCGCGGAATGCGGAGACGGTGCAGGCGTTGACGCTGCGGTTGGACCTTGATGTGACGGCTCCCGTGACGGTGCCGTCGTTCGGGGGCGCGAAGGGCGTGGCGCCGTGGTACGGGTCCGTGGTGACGGTGGACCTTGTCGCGACGGATCTGGAGGCCGGCGTGGATGTCGTCGAGTACCAGTTGGATGGTGGCGATTGGGTGCCGTTCGTGGAGCCGTTCATCGTGCGGGAGGAAGGTCTGCACACGATCCGGTATCATGCGTTGGATCTTGCGGGGAACCTGGAGGAGGTCCGGACGAGCGTGTTCGGCGTGGACCTCGGCGATCCGGTGACGAGCGTGGTCGTGGATGGTGCGCCGGGTCGGAACGGGTGGTACACGGATGCGGTGCGCGTGTCGTTCGCGGCGGAGGATGCGGTGAGTCCGGTGACGCATCGGTTTTACCGGGTGGATGGTGGCGGGTGGCGGTCCATGTCGACGCCGTTGACCCTCGCAACGAGCGGGGATCATGTGGTGGAGTGGTTTGCGCGGGATGCGGCGCTGCGGGAGGACGGGGGGTCGGTGACGTTGAGCCTTGATGTGGATGCGCCGGTGACGGAGCCCGTCATCGTTGCGGGGGAGCATCTCGGTTCGGAGGCGTGGTGGAGCACGAATGTGACGGTGGCGCTGGATGCGTCGGATCCGACGAGCGGTGTCGTGGAGGTGTGGTACCGGGTGGATGGCGGCGTGTTCGTGCCGTATGTGGGGCCGTTCAACGTGACGACGGAGGGGGAGCACGTGATCGAGTCGTACGCGGTTGACGCGGCGGGGAATCCGGGCGTGATCGTGGCGAGTCATGTCGCGATCGACCTGTCGAGCCCGGTCCTTGACCTGCGGCTTGACGAGAGCCTGTTCCTCATGGTGGATGGCATGATCGTGGTGGAGAATGAGCTCTGCATCGAGATCAGCGCGTTCGACCTCGTGAGTGGGCTGGATGAGATCGTGGTTCGCGTGACGGGTGTCGTGCAGGATGTCATCGTGATCAAGCTCGAGGTCGCGCTCCATTGTTTCGATGTCGGCGGGGGCGCGGGAGGCGCGGGCGGTCTCGATGGCGGGGCTTGTGATCGTGCGGGGCATTGTGATCTGTTCGAGATTCCGTTCATCGTGGACAATGCGCCGCCGGTGATCGATCTGGTGCGGCCGACGTCGGGGAGTGTGATGGTGGGGACTGTGAGTGCGCCGGTGCAGCGCGCCTTGTTCGCGGAGGATCGGGCGCTCTTCGATGTGGATGCGGAGGGGTTGCCGGAGGAGGTGCCGCGGGATGTGACGGTTCGCACGCGGAATGATTCGTTGGCGCGGACGATGGTGGTGGCGGGTCCGCGGGTGCCGCTCTGGATCCGGGCGACGGATGAGACGGGTGTGGCGCGGGTGGATGTGCTGGTGGATGGCGTTGTCGTCGCGGAGGTCGCACAACCGGTGAACCGTTCCCTCGTGGTCCTGGGCGTGCCGGTGAATGACAGCCGGGCCGATGCGGAGCGGTTCGGGTTGAATGTGTCGCGCGTGAACCTGACTGTGTATGAGGTCATGATCGATGGGTTCGCCTTGGGGGAAGGGGATCATGTGCTTGAGGTGCGGGCACGGGACAAGCTCGGGAAGGAGTCGTTCGAGACGACCACGCTGCGGGTCGTGAACGGGGCGGTGGCGTCGTCGGCGGCGGAGGCGGTAGCGGGCGCGGCGGAGGGGTTGGAGGTGCCGCCCGAGTTGGCGCCCATGCGGGATGGTTTTGCGGAGGTGCTCCGGTATTTCGCGCCCGTCATCGATCGGTATGCGCGGGAGGATTACGTGTTCATCCGCGAGGGCGTCCTCGAGTTCCATGATGCGCTTCGGCTCAGTGAGGTGCCGGCGGTCGCGGCGGCGGATGAGCGGGGGCGGATCTGAGGCGGCGGCGGGTGCGGGGAGGGGAGGGGTTCCGCGCTCCGCCGCGGGTCGGCTCCGGCACGCCGGCATTGCGCGATCCGGGGTCCGCGGGAGGTGATCCGTTCAGCGACCGAGCTGAAATCAATGTGCAGCGCATCCATGTGTACAAATGTATGAATGTATGTTTGTAGGCGCTCATTCCCGGCGTGAACCGCCGTGGGTGGGCCCGTTCACGAGGGTAATCGCGAGACGTCCCGGTCCACGATTGTTTCCCGCGCGGGG
>JBFILE010000471.1:0-2932 GCA_041599855.1 Thermoplasmatota archaeon | reverse complement strand
GTAAGGAATTTCCGGTTTTGCTGGGTGAAACTGCGGTTAACTCCGCAACCCAAAGACGTTCGGCCGAGGCGTCATCAAAAAAGCGACCGCCCAAGGCCGTTCTCCGGACGTTGCAATCGGCCGATCGCGAACTCAACCGCTCGGACCGTGGCCGGTGTCCGGGGACCCGATAGCAAGACGGCAATCGCGGCTACCGGGCGCGATCAATCGTCGGATGCCGGTCGGTCGGGCAGATACTCCTCCGCCTCGTGGAGACTGTCACGTTCACCCGGAATACCTGCGGATTCGTGATGGCGGACGATGGCTGCTTCGTCAGGGCCCTCGAGGATGCAGTACGTCATTCCGGTGGCTTTGTCCCGCACGACGGCCCGGTTCACGACGCCGTGCCTGTCCGGGGTGCCGGATCGCACCAGGTCCTCGACTTCGCTCCATTCTTCATCCGACAAGGGGGAATGATCGTGCACGTCCACGAAGATCGGCATGGCAATCTCGTGGCCTCCGGCCGTGTGGACGTGAATGGGTTGTGGCCGTAGGATCGACGGGGCGTTGATCCTTGACCGCAGGCCACGCATTGATCCCCGTCGATGATAGGCGAGGCGACCAAGTGGCACCCTTCCCTATTACAAGGCGCTGTGGTCAGCGGGGGTTGCAAAGTCGCGGTTGCCCGATAGGCCCAATAGGATACATGCGGTCGGACACGTCATGGGAGGCAGTCTGCGCGCCGGTTCGGCGCTCTTCATGATGCTGCTCGTCGCACTTCCGGCCGCGTGGCCAGCCGGCGCGGCAAGCGCGCAGTGCGAGACATGGTTCGAGCCCGGCACGGGAACGGTCTGCGATGCCGGATCGGGCATGCTCGAGGTGTTCGACCGGAACGGCGAGTCCCTGGGCTTCGTGCACAAGGTGGCCGACCCGCCCACCGTGACGCACGTGGCGGGTTCCTCCCGGACCATCGATTGCGCCGAGCCCACGGACCTGTACCACATCCAGGTCATCTACGCACGCGCATCGGATCTTCCCGACCGCTACTCGTCGTCGGTGGCCAAGATCCGGGATCTGGTGGAGGAAGCCAACTTCCTCGTGTACGATGCGGCGCGTGCGGCAGGGGACACCGCGGACCTGCAGGTGCAATGCGTGCTCGGATCAAGCTTCACGATCGACGTGGACCACGCGGTGCTTCCGACGCGGAACGCGGACGCCTCGTTCGCCACCATCGCGGAGGATCTGAAGGATCAGGGCTACGACGACCCGCGGATCAAGTACTGGGTGTTCTACGACGACCCGGGCCCCTGCACATGCGGCGGCAAGGGACTCCTCTATCTCGACGACCGCCCCGGAGTGGAGAACCTCAACAACGGCAACGGGGTACCCATGTTCGCCGTCACATTCGGCCACGACAGCCGCCGCATCATGCTCCACGAGCTCGGCCACACCATGGGCGCCGTCCAGGACGGCGCCCCCTTTTCCACGGGAGCCACCCACTGCTACGATGGCAAGGACATCATGTGCTACGATGACGGCGGACCCTACGGGCACATGTACCGCTCGACATACTGCTCGACCGAGGTCTTCGATTGCGACCGGGACACGTACTTCAACACGCGCCCGGCCTCGGGCCATTGGCTTTCGAATCATTGGAACCTGGGAAGCCGCAACAACCGCTACCTCACCATCGAGACCCTGCCCGCATGCAGCGACGGGATCGACAACGACGGGGACGGGCGCACGGATTATCCGGACGACCCGGGGTGCACCTCGATCGCGGACAACGACGAGTACAACCCCCCCACCACCTCCGGGCCGCGGGTGATCATCCAGACGTCGCCGAGCGCCGTGTACGAGTCCGTGACCCTCGACGTCCGGTCCGGATGCCGGTACGTCGAGGACACCCGGGTCCGCATCCGGACCCTCTACATCGGCGACATCGTGTGCGTGCACATGGATGCGCAAGCGGAGGCCGGTATCCGATCCATCTCCCTCGAACGGGATGGACTCGTCTACGATCGGGAATGGTTCCGACCGGGCGTGACCTGGGCATTATGGAATCTGAAAGCAGAATGGTCGGGCGCCGGGTACCAGACGCAGTACTACGATGTCGTGGTCGTCGATCGCGACGGCCGCAGCACCTCCGAGCGGTTCCGCTTCGACATCGTCGTGGCCGACCCGACGGAGGACTAGTCCGCCAGCACCCCGCGAGAGTTCCGGATCCATCGAGGAGACCAATCACATGCACCACGCGAGAACCACCCCCGGGCGCGCCGCAGCCGTACTGATCGCCATCGCCATGATCCTCACCGTTCCTGCACCCTCCGTCGAGGCGTCCGGACCGGGGTCCGTACCCCAGGTGGACCCAGACTGGGGATACGAGGTCCGTTACGAACCGTTCGATTGGCTCGACGTGACGTTCCTCCAGGGCATGACCAGTGACCGCGACGACCAGGGTAGCCCGGTCTCGGCCCGCCTGCCGATTCCCTTCGAGGCGGAACTCTACGGTGAACGTGTGGCGGAGATGACGTCGTCCATTTCGAAGTGGAGCAACGGGTTCCAGGCGTTGGGAATCTCCTGGGGAATCGGCGTGGCGGAGTGGGCGGATATCCGATTCCACCTGCGGGGTATCGTCACCCACGAACGGCACGCGTGGGTAGCTCCGGGCCTCGTCGATGGCGTCCCCGCCGTGATGGCGGCGGCCACCGTCCGGGGCGTATCCGACTCGGCGGACCTCCTCGTGATCCACGTGCGGGACGGGCCGATCCGGGTGTACGCGTCGGGGACGTGCGGCGGATGCGACGAGAACCCGTTCTCCCTCGAGATCCACGGCCCCACCAACGGCATCGGGTTCGTGCTGGATCCGCCGGGCGAGTACGAGTGGCGGTGCCTCGGGGACGAGACCCGCGACCGCTGCGCCATGAACGCGGCGACGCGCCAGGCGTTCATC
>JBFILE010000470.1:0-2941 GCA_041599855.1 Thermoplasmatota archaeon | reverse complement strand
GAGCCCTGCGTCAAGTGGCATCAGCGGTCCTCCGGGCAATGTGGGCGGTGAAGAACGCCTGGGTGAGGTTCTCGGAGGGGCGGTAGCCGCTGTCCCACTCCGCGTCGGTGTCGCTGGCCGACGTGTACAGCCCGTCCGGGTGGCGCTGTGCAAGCTGGGGGTCGCGCATGATGGCGGCGAAGGTGCGTCGGGCCTGACGGAGGGCCGGCAGGGTGACACGACTGGCCGAAAACTCGAAGGAGACGGAGCCGCAGTATCGGTCCAGACTAACCCGGACAGCGCCGCGTTCGATCAGGACACGGGGGCGCGAGCCGAAGGTGTCAAACGCGGTGGAGTAGTGCTGGCACGCGTTGACGTGACAGACCCCCCCATCCGGGGTGATCCAGCAGCCGCCTTCCCCGTCCTCGGGGACAAACGCAGGTGCGAACTTCGTGGCGTGTGTGACGTCAGTGTGCATCTGATGTCCCTTTCACATCAAGCGGTTGACAAGAAGTCGCTGTACACCGCGACCAAAAAACAAAGGCTTACAGGGACTTAGTAACTGCCCCTGCGTCATATTCGTCCGCGTGTCGAGGGCTCGAAGCGCTCCACGCGCCACCGCCAACCCCCTGAAACTAAAGGTCGATCGACGTTACGGGGGGTCGCGGCGGGGTTCTGAGGTTACTGGGTGTGTCGATGGTGTGCGGGCTCTGGCTTAACGCGGATGACGTTGGACGCCTGTGGGATCACCAAGAGCCTGGGGAGCCCGAAGCCGAAGCAGTTCAGAACGAGTTCGTCACGCTCCAGCGTGACTGAGACCGCGTGCCCGGACGGCATCGTGATCTCGATCCGCGCGCCGTCGGGGGAGACTGTGTAGACCACGCCCCTACTCCTGCGTGATCTTCAGGACGGTCCCTTCCGGGAGGCGGGTGGCCGGGAAGTACGCCGCGTAGTCACCGAAGTCTTCGAGGGGCTCGAACAAAACCGCGTTGACATGCATGACGCCGACCGTGCCGTCGACGTAGCGGCGGAACGTCACCATCAAGGACCCCTCCGGGTCCCGGAGGAGGGTGCCTGACCCCATGTCGTCGAGGTCGGCGAACGTGACGAGGTCGGCCCCGCCGTCTTTGACTAAGTCAATCATGTCGTCTCTCCAAAGAAAAACCCCGCCGGAGCGGGGCGCTGAGGGGTCGTGGGTCGATACCGAACAATTAATGGTCGGCCAGGACCCGGTCGAGAACTTCCGCCGCCTCGGACGCCGCCGCACGCTCCGAAAACTTCGCGTACTTCTGCGTCATCATCGGCGTCGCGTGCCCCAGGAGCTTCTGTATCTTCTGGAGCGGGTAGCCGGCCTCGGCCAGCCGGGACGCGAAGGTGTCCCGCAGGGTGTGGACCGTCGCCTTCCCCAAGGCCGCGACCTTGGCCGGGGTGTTGATCCCCGCCCGCAGCATCGCCTTGCAGACCCCGCTCGTGGCGTGGCCGCGAGGCGCCCCGCCGTCCCCGTAGCCGGGGAACACGTAGGGACTATTGAGGCGCATCAGCCGGCGGCGCCGCAGGACCTCCCGCAATCGCCCCGTGACCGCGAGGATACCCTCGTTGCCCACCTTGGTGCGGTACACGTTGACCCACTGAAAGCCACTCGTGTCGACGCTGTCCCAGGTGACGTGGGTGACCTCGGAGTAGCGCGCTCCGGTGTCCAGCAGGAACACGACTAGATCGTACTGGTCCTGTAGCTGCTGCTGAAGGAGCCCGGCGCGGCGCGCGGAGTTCGCCAACCCGGGTCCATCCCGGGTCGGATCGAGTTCGCGGAGGAGCGCGTGTTCCTCCTCGACCGACAGGTAGCGGAGCTTGCCGACCTCGGCGTACTTCTTGAAGACCACGTCCGGGGCCACCCGCATGTCCCACTCCCGGCGGGCGCGGTTGTAGACAGTCTGAAGCAGCGAGACCTCCCGGTTGATCGTGCCCGGGGCGCTACCCTCGTTCATGCGGGCCGCACGTAGACGCGCCACGGTCCCCGCCGTGACCTCGTGAAGCGGCAGCGCCCGGTCCAGGGCGAAGCGCTCCTCGAAGGGGTAGGCCGTGCCCCCGGGGTGGCGGGCAGGGTTCAGGGGGAACTCGGGGAGGTCCCCGCCGAGTATCTTCCGCGCCCGGCTCACGGTCATGCGGTTGTCGGCAGCGCGCCGGGTCTCGCGGATATGGCGGACCAGGGCGTCACCGAGGGTGATCGCCGGCTTCACCCCGAGTTGCGAGGCGTCGAGACGCTCGCGGACAAACTGGGAGACCACACGCGTAGCCTCCCCCTTGTCCTCTCTCTTGGTCGAGAAGCGGTGGCGGGTGCCGGCGATGGTCACGTCGGCCCACCAGTAGTCGGAGCGTTTTCGGCGGAATAGTCTCATGCGATCCTCCTCCGATGTTCAGCGAAAGCGGCTTGCCAGCGACCGGCGATCACGTCCGCAATCTCAGCGACGTGTCCGCGCGTGGCCACGTCACCGTTGTTCAGGACGGCGAGGTAGTCGTCGCCGAAGGGCGCGCGCTCCAGCCGCAGGACGGTGTCGCCCGCGACCGTGATCAGGACGGCGTAGGGCTCGCCCTCGTCCGTCAGGCCGTGATGAAATTCGAGCCCGATGCGTCGTGCAATGGGCTCGAACAGTGCCGATATTTCCGCGATCTCCTCGCGGCCCCACCCCGTACCTAGAGTGGGGCGTAGCACTACCACGTTGTCACCGTCCATGACCTTTTAATTCCCTAGTTGAAGGCGCCCCAAAGAGCGCGGAGTAGGCGTGTGGGTCGTAGTACATGAGCATGGTCTTCGCGAACTCCGGTGCCGGCACCCCCAGTGCCCGGGCGAAATCCTCGTACAGATACGACGGCGGACGGCCCTGCCCGCTCTCGATCTGGCTGACGAAGGTGTAGTACTTGAGGCCGACCTTCTCGGCCAACTCCCGCTGTGGCATCCCCGCGT
>JBFILE010000469.1:0-2942 GCA_041599855.1 Thermoplasmatota archaeon | reverse complement strand
GTCCTGCGCCGGGTCCGTGAGCGCTGCGCGCGCCTCGGTCGTGTCGGCGCCGGCATTACCGGCAAGGGCCACGAGAACGTCCGCGGAGCCGATGTCGCGTCCTTCGGTCCACAGCGCCTCGAAGGCGGCATCGTGGAAGGTGTCGAATGCATCGTCTCCGTACCGGTCGCGGATCCAGAGGCCCAGCTTCTGGGCATCGAAACTGTCCACGTCCCGCGCGAGGGTGCTCGCAAGAGGAACGCCCCAGTCGGCGGAGAGTCGTCGCACGCCGGCCTCCGCCCGCGCATAATATGCCTCATCCTTGCCGTCCGCGACACCCATGTCGAGGGATCCGTCCGGGCGTCGCTGGATGCCGCGCAGATCAAAGGGGCGCCAGTCGAAACGGGGCGCATCCGGGAACGCTGCGCGGGCGCGGTCCACCTGCACCTTGCCGAGGTAGCAGAAGGGGCACACGTAATCACTGTACACGACAACGGGGGCGTCACGGTCGCCAACGGGTGCCATCGAGGGTGGAAGTCGCTCCCACCCGATGAACATGACCCGGGCCGCGTACCCGCGCTCGCCTACGACGGGAGCGCGGCCGGTTCGGACGGCTGGCCGTACGTGGCGCACGGGTCCTGGGCGAACCGGGTGCCTCCGACGGGACGGGTGTCGGGGACACCTGCGCCTACGCCTCGTGTACCGATTCGCGCGTGCGAACGAGAACGCGCCGCCGGCGGACGACGTGGTGACATCGAGGACGCCGTCGTGGACCCGGATGGCTGCGTCATCGCATCGGGTCTCGTACACGCCGAACCCGAAGCGGTCGACCTCGAAGGTGTCGAGGTGGCCGACCGTGGAATCGGCAACGGCTGCCGCGCCGATTCCGACCGCGACCATGGACAATGCCGCAATGATGGTGGCCAACCTCAACTCGCGCATGGGCGTGGAATCCCCCGGGTCCGCCGCGGCGAAACGCGTCGCAACCAATCTTGAGCCGATTTCAAGGCGTTCATGGTCCTCCGCCGGCGTGAAGTTCCCACGATCGGAGCGGCGTGGTCGACCGGGCGGCAAGCGGCCGATGCGCGTGCGCGACCAGGTCCACACACGGTCTCGCGAACACCCTCAAGATGCGGCGCCCACCTCAACCGCCCATGTCCCGCCTCGCGGCCGTCGCGACGATGCTTCTCATCGTCGTGCCCTTCGCTGCCGCCGACCCCCTCGTGCACGCAGCCGACTGCATCTCCTTCGGAACCACGGCGAAGGACGCGGAACGGACGGACGTGGGAACGTGGTTTGCAACGACCCACGCCGAAGCCGCTCTTGAAAACCCGGCGAACCTGGCCCGCGCCTATCCGGGCTACGGACACCCCGACACCAACACCGGTGGCGACCGGATCCCCGTCACCTTCGAGAACCGATACGGCACGACCCTTTCGGGCACCGTGTACCTCCCCGAGGCCGCGGCCGACCCATCGGCCGCCCTCACTCCGCTGGTCTTCCTGCAGGGCGTCGCCACCAACACGGAACTGTACGCCTGGTGGCACCTGGCCCTCGCCGACCACGGATACCTCGTGTTCGCCTTCGACTATTCCGGTCAGGGCGCATCCGCGTCCGGCCCGGCCGCGCCGGTCGATGATGCACAGGATGCCATCACGTACCTCTTCGAGGACAGCGCGGTCGCAGACCGGGTGGACACGGACCGGCTCGGCGTTTTCGGACACAGCCTCGGAGCCATCACGAGCCTCAAGCTCCAAGAGATGGACGACCGCGTGAAAGCCGTCGTCGCGGCAGCCGTCATCGACAACCGATCCCACGATTTCCGGTCGGCGGACATTCCCATCCAGATCCAGAGTGGCGACCAGGACGGCCTCATCGCACCATTCCCGTTCACGGGTCCGTACTTCGCGCGGCCCGTGTACGAGCGCCTCGAAGGGCCTCGTCAGATCATCAACATCGAGGGCGGAACCCACGCCGACCACACGAATGGCGCGTACCTGCCGAGCCCATCCTGGAGTCACGACGTAGCCTTCACGTACAGCGCGGCATGGTTCGACACCTGGCTCGGGAACGAACCCGCCGCGTTCGATCGCCTCCACAAGGGGCACCCCGGCTTGTCCGACCTGTGGTCCAGCGAGTATGACTTCGGTGCCGGGGATGCCGGGATGCTTGATGCGGGAGGGCCCGTCCCGTACTGCATGCAGCTCGCAGCGGAAGCGGCGGAGCGACTTGCGCGGAACCTGGTGCCGTTCCCGCGCATCCACGACCTGCCGATCGCGTGAGGGGTGAAGAGGGGCGGGGTACACGGCTACGCGGGGCGAACGGGGAAGGATCAACCTGATGAGGGGGTCGGTGCCCGGGCACCTGCGGTGGCGTGGGCGCGCACATGCCCGGGCACCGGCCCCCAGCCGTCCTGCGGAGGTCACGTGATCCCGGGAATCGTGGTGCCGTCCAAGTGCGGCCGCGTACGTCGTCCTCGCCGCCGGCCGCCACCGCCGACGCTCTCCGTGCAGCAGCCGTCAACGTCCCGCATGTCGACAGACCGTATCGGCTCGGCAACCCTGTTATGCCGGAGCGGGCTGTTTCCGTGACTCATGCTCCAATGGCGTCTCACCGTCCCGATCCTTGTCGCGGCCGCGCTCCTCCTGCCCGCCGTGACCGGCGGCCATGTTCCGTCGATCCTCGTGCCCGCCCAAGGTCCCGAGGTCCCGCCCACCACCGACCCGGTCGCGTCCGTCCATGCCGTGGACGCGGTCCTCTGGCAGTGGTCCGGTGCGACGCGTGCATACACGGTTCCCGTGCCCACCGCGGATTGGAACCGGGTCTTCCTCACCTTCCACTCATGGCCGAACCACCCGGGTGGGGACCCGTGGGACCGGTTGTTCATGGTCGCCATCGATGGCGCGGAAGTCCTCCACGGAACCACGCCCCGCGGCGACTTCACCATCTCCGAGGACGTGACC
>JBFILE010000468.1:0-2958 GCA_041599855.1 Thermoplasmatota archaeon | reverse complement strand
GGGAATGGACCCCAAGAAAGCCGGCCGTGAGGCCGCGCACCGCCTCCGCGAGCTCCTGCGGGACGTGGATTTCCCGGTCACGCGAGAGCACCTTGTCGAAACCATCCGGGGCCGCCGGTTCGAGATCACGGACGAGTACGCGATCGAACCCGCTGCCGTGCTCGATCGGGTCGTGCAGACCGAGTTCCTGGACCCCGCGGATGTCGCGCGCACGTTGGTTGCGGAAGGCGCCATCCACGCCCATGCCCCGACGATGACGGATGCGGAAGCGAACGCATCGCCGGGCGCGGAAGGTACCATGACCCATTACGAAAGTCCGTTCAATGAGGAAATGCCTGAAGGGGCCACCGGGCTCCGCGGCATCCGGCGCCCCCACAGTTGACCAAGATCGGTTGCACGATGGAAAGGGCCTGCCGCCAATATTGCGCTGTTCAACCTTCGCCCAAGGTTCACGCCCACGGCTCGGATCACCCATTGCGGGTGTCCGCCAAGGTCACGGCCAACGCCCCCGCCAGAACAAGGAAGCAGCCGAGCCCTTCACGGGCACCGAACACCTCGTTCAGCAGGATGGCGCCAAGCGCCACCGCCGTAGCCGGTTCCACGTACCCGATGACGGCCGCGCGAGACGCCCCGATGGACCGGAGGCCACGCGCCACGAAGAGGATGCCGAGACCGGTGAGGGCGAGGGCCGTCATCGAACCCGCTCCATCCGCCGTTGCCGCAGGGGCCGCGGGGCCGACGAGGATTGCGACCGGGGCCACGATGGCGCCCGCAACCGCGAGTGCCAGGCTTCCCTGCGCCTCGCCCCTCACGCCGCGCCCGCCCGCTGCGCGACTGACCACGATCCAAGCACCCCATGCGGCGCCACTTGTGAGCCCGGTGAGAAGCCACACGTTCAGGAGCCCCGTGCCACTCTCCGGCCTGGAAAGGAGGATGACGCCTGCGAAACCGGCGAGCATGCCTCCGAGGACGAAGCGGGTCGGCCGTTCCCGGAGGGCCACCGTCGCGTAGACCGCCACGAACAGGGGCGCCGTGTACAGGAGCACACTTGAGATCCCCACACCGAGGTGCGGGATCGTCGCGAAGAACGCAATGTCCACAAGGAGCATGAGCGCGCCGAGTGCGACCACGAAGCGGCGGGCGCCGTGCGGGACACGCAGGCTCGGCCGCCAGGCCGGAACCGCCGCAAGAACGCCCACCACGAGGATGGCGCCGAGGACGAAGCGCCACGCAAGAAGCGCCGGGAGCGGCATGCCCCCGAGGCGGTGGACCCAGTACCCGATGGTGCCCATGATGATGCTGCCGAAAGCGACCTCCGCGGCACCGCGGACCGGGGCATGCACGTGCATCGGCAAGGTCACCGCAATGGCGTCGCGTACGCCGGATAATCGCACACCGGCGGCTCCACATCCTTCTGCCAGAGAAGCGCAAGGAGTTCCCCGCGATGGAAGCACTCGTGGGTGATGATCGTGAACAGGATCTCTTCCGCCGAGAACGCCTGCTTCGCGAACGGCCCCACCGCCGGATGGTCCCTCGCGAGATCCTCCTCCGACATCACACCAATGATGCCATGGGTGCGGACGCGGGACTCCTCCACGTACGCCTTCACCGGTGCGAGCGTGTCCCACTTCTTCGTGGAATGCCGCGCCCACTGCGGCGGGGAATCCTCCACCACATCCATCCACGCCTGCTCGACATTCGCCATGTGCGTCAGGATTCCGAGGGGAGAACGGAAGGAGGCCCCCGTGTCCTCTGCGAGGAGTGTGGCTTCCAGTTTCTCCAGGCCTTCCCACCAGCGGGTGTGCATGGCATCACTCCACGCGAGCATGCGGCGAACGTCAATCATCACGAGGGCGGAGGCGGGGACGGGGCTTCAAGGCTGGGGTGGCTGAAGGCGGGGGGATCCGGACGTCACGTGACCTCGGGACAAGGGCAAAATCCGTGACCGGGGTATTGCACGGTGCACCCCTCGCGCGAGACGGGGCGATTTCGCAGGATGCTGTGGCGCCCAGCGTGAGCGCCGCAACATGCTGCGGTGGTGGCGGCGGGGGAGGGCCCGATGATGCAGCGGCCAGCGCACGCGCCTGCGACCGCGTTCCGAGCCCCCAACGCCCCACACCCACGCCCACCCCCTCGCACCCCAGCCCGCAGCCGCTGGCTTCCGACCCCCGGTTCACCCGTGTCGTTCCGCTTTTTCGGCGAGTCCCATCACGATCTCGCCGGCGTCCTTGAGCGTCTTCGCGTGCCAATCCGGCGTTTCATGCCCGTATTTCCCGTCGGGTCGTTCAAGCAGGATGGATCGCGCGCCGAGTGCGCGTCCAAGGAGCACGTCGTGGAAGGTGTCCCCGACAACGATCGCGTGCTTCGAGTCACGGTTCCGGAATCCGAGTCGCTTCATGGCGAGGAGGCCGCTTTCGGGGTCGGGCTTTCCGCGGCTCACATGGTCCCGGGTCACGAGTGCGCCGGGGGTGGGCAGTCCGAGTCGGTCCATGACGCTGCGGACGCCGGCGCTGTGGTTGCGCGTGACGATGGCCCAAGGGACTTCGCCTTCGGCGAGGTTCGCGAGGACTTCGATGGCGCCGTCCATGAGGGTGGCCTGGTCGGCGCCGAGCATTTCCTCTTCGGCGACGATGGCGAGGGCGCGGCGCTGGAGGTTCAGGGCTTGCCCGCGACCGTGGTGTTGGAGGATGCCGGCGGTGGCGGCTTCGATGCCTTCGAGGATGAGGTCGAATTCGGCTTCGGGCCAGGCGGCGGCGTAGTGCTCACTGAGGCGGGCGCGGATGCGCATGAAATCGGTGGGCACTTCGGCGAGGGTGCCATCGAAATCGAAGAGGACGGCTTTCAACACGATGCTTGCAGGAAAGCGGGGCTCGCGCTTAAGGGGGTGTCCTCCTGCGGGCGCTGGGCCGGCTCCGGATGGCGGGGGGGACAACTTGGCGGAAGTTGCGGGCCACGAGG
>JBFILE010000467.1:0-2969 GCA_041599855.1 Thermoplasmatota archaeon | reverse complement strand
GGCCGCCGCGGGTCCGGCGCAGGGGGCGGATCCGATGCGGCTGGCCGTGATGGCGGCGCCCGGGCCTGGTCCGGGGGTCGCGGGACCGGAGCGGCGTCCGGGGTCGCGGGCGCGTCGGTCGCACGACGCGTCCGCTGGACGTAAAGGACCCCTCCCCCGATGAGCAGGATTGCGAGAAGGATGATGGATCCCGTCAGGATCGCTGTCGTGGTCATGGCCGTGACGATGACCCCCGCCTGACCGAACAACAAGGTCGCCATGTCCCCGATCCCCCGCATCCGTCCACGTTCCCGGCCAGAAGCCTGTCCACGGTCCCCGCGCTTCGCGCCGGGCCGCAGTCGGTTTCACGACTCCTCCGGCATAAGGATGCACCGAAACGGCCGCTCGGCCCGCGCCGGAACCCCACGGCCACGGATCCCGGAACAACCGGGGGCCGCAAATCCGCGGAGGTCCCCGCGGATCATCCACCGAGGACCGCGTCACGCGGTGAATGTCGGATGCGCCACTCGCTCATACCCCATGAACGGCCCGATGAAGCGGCCCGGCGAACCTTCAGCATGCTCGTTGTAGGCGTCCAGCGCTTCGAGGTACCGGCGCTCCGCCGTGTCCGCGTCCTCGACGTACGCATCGAAGGTGCGTCGGAGCGCGACAGCGGTTGCGGCAAGGTACTCGTCCGTTTCCGCGACCGAGAGCACCCGCTCGGCGGCACCCTCGAACTCGCGGGCCGCACGCAGGGTCGATTCGAGGCGCCGCGCATCGCCGAGGGTGAACGCCGCGCGCGTGAGGTCGCTGTCGATCAGCTTCCCCCGCTCGGTGAGGTTCGCCTCGAGGGCCCGCAGGTCGTTCACCATGGCGGCTTCCCGTCGCAACGCATCCGACCACTCGTCCTCGCGGGCGTCCACGGTGCCGCGGGTGTCCACGAGTTGCTGGAACGTGGAGTACCCGGCGGCCGCGACGGCGAGCGCGATGAGGACGAACACCATCATGACGGCGCCATACAGGACCTGCAGCATGGCGTCGTCGCCCCGGGCACGCATGGTTGCATCTTCGACGGGAAGGGGTTCTTAGCCGTTTCGCGAGTGCCCGGAAGGCAGGATGCCCCCGGGCCCGTTGCGTTCTCGCCGGGATTTCTGCCGAATGGGCATTCGGCCCTTCTCGGAACGGACAAATAAGGTCCGACATCCTCGGCGCGTGAGGACGGGTCATTGCACGCCAGGCTTCTTCCCTTGTTCATCGTTCTGCTCATCACCGCTCTTGCCGCCCCCCAAGGGGTCCTGGCAGAGGGCCATGAACCGCCAGCGCCGCATCCGTGCCCGGACGGGTCCGCGCCCGTGACGGACGCGGACGGGCACCATCATTGCCCACCGCCGGGCGACGATACCAAGCCCCCCGAGGGCGATATGCCCCCGCCGTGCCCCGACGGCTCCACACCCGTGAGGAACGCCGACGGCAGCCACCACTGCCCGCCGCCCGGCGATGACGGCATGCCCCCGCCCTGCCCCGACGGCTCCGCTCCCGTCACGGGGTCCGACGGCGCCCACCACTGCCCGCCGCCGGGCGACGGCACCCCGCCTCCCGCGGGCGACATGCCCCCGCCCTGCCCCGACGGTTCGGAACCCGTGAGGAAGGCCGACGGCACCCACCACTGCCCGCCCGGCGACGGCACCATGCCACCGCCGTGCCCCGACGGCTCCGAACCGGTCCGGGACACCGACGGCTACTACAAGTGCCCGCGCGGCGACGACAGCATGCCTCCGCCGGACCACTGCCGCGACGGGGCCGACCCGACCATGGCGGACGAGGAGCCGCACCGGTGCTCCGAGATGCCGCCGTGCGACACGACGGCCGCGAATGACACGAGTTGTCCGCCGCCCCACGACGACGGATTCCGTTGTCCGGACGGGTCCGCCGCCGTGAAGGGCGACGATGGGGCCTGGCACTGCGACGGTGTCCACCGGTGCGAGCCTGCGACCCACGACGGGAACATGACGGATGGCGAATCCGCGCACTGTCCGCCGCCCCCTGACGGTGACGGCCGCTGCCCCGATGGTTCCACTCCGGAGTACGGCCCGGACGGCACCGCGAAGTGCCGATGGTCCGAGCCCTGCCCGTCCGACGAGTCGAAGGAGAACGCGACGGCCGATGGCCGGGAATGCTACGCCCCGCCGCCGGACCGCCGGTGCCCCGACGGCGCCGAACCCGTGCGCCGGGACGACGGTGCCATGTATTGCGAAGGATACCCGGAGTGCAAGCGGGCCGAAGGTGAGCAGGACGTGGCATCGGATTGCCCGCCGCCCCGCCTCCGGGAAGGCGAACCCTGCTACGCACCCCCCGAAGACCATTCCGCAAACCGCACGGAAACCACATGCCCCCCGCACGGCCTCCGGGAAGGCGAACCCTGCTACGCACCCCCCGAAGACCGATCCTCGAACCGCACGGAATCCACATGCCGGCCGGCCGGCCTCCGGGAAGGCGAACCCTGCTACGCACCCTCGGAGGACGGTTCCGGGAACCCGACCGGTTCCGGGTGTTACGGGGCCCCCGAATGCCCGCCCGGCTGGACCGCCGCTAAGGATGATGCCGGCAACGTGTTCTGCGACGCGCCTCCGTGCGATTCCGCGAACCCGGACGACTGCCGCTTCCAGGACTTCCGCGACCTTCCGTTCTGTGATGACGTCCAGGGCAAGGAAACCCGCGAGGCTCACGAGTGCATCCCGCCCATGCCCCACTTCCGCCCGTGCGATCCGGGGGAGAAGCCCCACAAGGATGAGTCGGATGGTCGTCCCTCGTGCCTTCCGCCGCCGCGGTTCGAGAACGGCGTGTACACGCCGCCGCCGGCCACGTGCGATGCCATGCCGCCGCACATGGGGGAGGCGACCGACGAGAACCATGACCACGAGCACGCCGACGAAAGGAGGAACGGTACGGGCCCTGACGGCGCCATGCCGCGCCACGTGCCGCCGCCGTGT
>JBFILE010000466.1:0-2983 GCA_041599855.1 Thermoplasmatota archaeon | reverse complement strand
ATCCGGGGGCGCGAGGCGTACGTCCTGTTCCAGGCGATGGCGACGGGTCACACGGTGTTCTCCACCATGCACGCGGACAGCGCGGCAAGTGCCGTGTACCGGTTGGAGAGTTCGCCCATCAACGTCCCGCGCATCATGCTGAACTCCCTCGACATCTTCATCATGCAGGCGCAGGTGCGCGTGAACGGGAAACGCTCGCGCCGCATCAAGGAGATCGTGGAGATCACGGGCATCGACCCGGAAAGCGGCGACCTCCTCACGAACACCGTGTTCCGCTGGGATCCTGCGACGGATCGCCTCGAATACCTCGGGCAGAGCCACGTGGTCGACACCCTTTCTGCGGCGCGCGGCGGGAACCGCCGGGACGCTGCCGAGGAGTGGGCCCAGCGCGTGCGCGTCCTCGAATCCATGCACGCGCGCGGGCTGCGGAAGGTATCCGAGATCTCCACCGCGGTCGCCGCGTACGCCCATGAATCCGGCAAGGCGCGGAACCGTGCGACGGTCGAGGAGCCTTCCGGCGCAGGTGGTGGAGCGTCCCCATGACGGAAACCGTCGTGTCCCGGTCACGTGTCGTGGTCCGGGTCGCCCTCCGGCTGTTCGGGCCGGCTCCCGGGGCCGCACCGAAGGCTGCGGATGCCCGGCTTGTCTCCGCCCTTGAGGGCGCGCGCATCCGGCTCCTTCCCGAAGCCTATGTCGCCCTCGGCCGATTCGGCACGTCCGTTGCGGCGGTCGTCTCCCTCGGGATTGCCACCATCCTTGCGGTGGCGTTGTCCACGGCGGGCGTCGCCCTCCCGATCCTTGCGGTAGTGGCCTTCGGGCTTCCGGCTGGCGTTGCCGTGGCCACATGGAGCACGTTCCAGCTCTACCCGGAACTCGCGGGCCGCGCCCGGAGATCGTCCATCGAACGGAACCTCCCGTATGCCGTGAACTACATGGCCGCCATGGCTTCGGCCGGATTGCGCCCGCAGGAGATGATGGAGGACCTCGCCTCGCAGACCGTGTACGGCGCCATCGCGGAGGAGGCCGCGTGGATCCACCGGGACATCGCGCTCCTCGGGCGGGACCTGCCGCGCGCCCTCCGAGATGCGGAGAACCGGACCCCGAGCCCACGTCTCCAGGACTTCCTGAGCGGCATCCGGAACGCCCTCGTCGCAGGCGGCGACGTGAGCACGTATCTTGCCGCGAAGGCGGACCAGTACATGCACGAGAACAGGGAGCTGCAGAACGAGTTCCTGGAAAGCCTCGGGGTCCTGGCCGAAAGCTACGTGACCGTGGTTGTGGCGGGCCCGCTCTTCCTCCTCATCATGCTGAGCGTCATGCTCGTGGTCGGTGGGGGCATCGCGTCGACGAGCGGCATCCTATTCGCCATCGTGTTCCTTGCGCTCCCCGTGGCCCATGCCACGTTCGCGGCCGTCATCGCTTCAAGTGCCCCGGGGGACTGACCATGGCCATGGCGACCAATCCTTCAACGGGCGACGCCCCGACCGCGAGCCTCGCGGTGGCCCCTGCCGCGACGGAGCGGTCGCCGGGGCTGTTCGTCCTGGCGGCGGCGGCCGGTGCAATCGGCCTCGTCGCGGTCGAGATGACGGCGCTCGCCATCACGATCGGCTCGTGGGAGTTGACCATCGTCGTCACCGCGCACCTCGTGGCAGGCGCCCTCATGGGCATGGCCCTCGCGTCCTTCCCCCAGGCGACGCGCATCCTGCCGGGTGCCCCCGCCCATCACCTCCCGGCCGAGATGCGCACGTTCACGTTCCGCCTCGCAAGCGCTGCGGCCGCACTCGTCCTCGCGAACGTGGCGCTCCTTTCGGGAACGGGGCTCGTCCCGTACCTGCTTGCGAGGGATGCGCCCGCCATTGCGACCCTTGCGATCCTCGCAGGCTTCCTTGCGCCCGCCGTCATCACCCATCGCCGGCAACGGCACGTGGCCGCCATCGAGGACCGGTTCCCCGAGTTCCTCCGCGACCTCACCGAGACCCATCTGGCCGGCATGACGATGACCCAGTCCCTGCGGGTCGTCGCGCGGGGCGATTATGGGGCGCTGAACGCGGACCTCGAGCTCATGAAGAACCAGGTGTCGTGGGGCATCCCGTTCACGCGCGCGCTCACCGAGTTCGGGGACCGCGCCGGCACGCCCGTCATCCGGCGGACGGTGCGCCTCGTGGTCCGCGCGAGCGAAAGCGGTGGCGACACGGGCAGCATCCTGAAGGCGGCGGCGCGGGATGCGCGGGAGATCAAGGCCCTCGAACGGGAGCGCCGCGGCACCATGGCCGTGTACGTGATGGTCGTGTACGTCTCGTTCCTGGTGTTCCTCGGGGTCCTCGCGGTCATGCAGGCGTTGTTCGTCCCCGCCATGCTCGGCGCCACCCAGTCCTCGACGCCGGAGGGCGTGAAGGGGTTGGCGTTGAAGCTGGCCACGAAGGACGACTTCCACGTGACCTACTATTCCGCGGCGTTCGTGCAGGCGCTCGGCACCGGGATCGTTGCGGGCACGGTGCAGGATGGCACATTCGCAAGCGGCATGCGGCATGCGTGCATCCTGCTTGCGATCACGTTCGTCATCATGGGCGTCCTGGTGTAGGGCGGACGCAAATAGTGCCCCGGGCAGTGCCCCGGGATAGTGCACCGGGCGGTGCCCGAGGATAGTGCCCCAGGCGGTGCCCCGGGCGCGCAATGCGGGCATCGGGCAGCGGGCCCATGAAGCATGAAGCAAGGGCGTCGAGCAACGGGTGCATCACGCTCGCAGCACGGGGATCGATCAGCATGCGCACGACGCTCGCATCAGGGCGTGAGACACACGACCACCCACCGTCCGGGCGGGCGGTCACCATGGGGCGTCGCCCGCGAAACGCCCTTGAACGAGGACGTCCCACGGGGGTTTCGTGGACGGCATCACGCACCTGTTCGTCGGGCTCCTGCTCGGCGCGAGCTTGGCTGCCGGGGAACCGGCGCTTGTCGCCCTGGTCACGGCGTTCGCCGTGCT
>JBFILE010000465.1:0-2985 GCA_041599855.1 Thermoplasmatota archaeon | reverse complement strand
CCATCGCGTCGCCGCCAGCGGCTTTGTGTTCAACAGCCTACGTCAGTTCGTCTTCGATGATGCGTGCGCGGCCGCCGAGGCGATAAAACGTGGCACGGGCGTTGGGCCGCTCGATGGTGAGCCACTGGTTGTTGGCCAAGGCGTCTGTGGCACCGCTGATGGTCCCCTGGGCAACGCCTTGGGCCTCCAGATCCTTGACGAGATCTGCTTGGCGGACACTCCCTTCGGCGGCGAGGCGGCGCACGGCCCCCAGCACCAGCAGTTGCACTTCGCTCAGGCTCGCCACCATGTCCTGGATCAGGGGGCGCTGGTATTCGATGATGTTCTGCGCATCAAGTTGCCTGGCCACCCCCGTGGGGCCCAATTCCTCCTTGAACACCTGTCCGGCCGCCTCCAACGCGCCGCGCAGCTCACCGCCGAAGACCTCATACAGGTCCGCGAAGTGCTCTGGTCGCATGGGCGGAGTCAAGGTGGCTCCCTCCATCCGGAGGTCTTCGTAGCGGGCCGCCATGACCTGCGTGATATCGTTGCGTGACAGGGGGTCAGGTCGCGTCGGGTTGCCGAGGATATCGAGAAAGTTCTGGCGGTCCTTGAGGCTGCGAAGACGGAATCCTTCGGAGGCGCACAAGATGAAGTGGAAGCCCTGCAGTTGAAACAGGTCGCGAGCGGTGCCGAAGAGGTCGCCGGTGCGTTTGTAATCCCTGAGTACCGCTTGATCGATGTTGTTGATGTGGATGACAATGCGATCGATGCCGCTGGCACGTCCGCTGGCGGAGACGGACTTCAATGCATCGTGCCAGTCGGCAAAGGCACGCTCTTTCGCTTCCCGCAGGATTTGGGTCCTGGAGCTGCTGTAGCCGAGGATGTGCGACAGGGCGAATTCGTGCCCGCGCGTGGTGACCAGTTCGTCCAGGACGAGGCCTTCGCCGGCCGCTTCGGCCTCCTTTGCTGCGTCGGGATCCGCGGCGCGGAGGGCATTGATGGCAGCATGCAGGATACCGGCTGCCAAGGCCTCCACGGGATGTGGATGGTCCAGGTCCACGTTGATGATGTCGGGATAGACGGCGGCGCCTCCGCTGTCGGAGAGGACGTGCTTGGCGAGGTTGGCCAGCGTGGTCTTGCCGATGCCGTTGGGACCTTCGATGAGCCGGACGCTGTTGTCGCTGTTCAGAATCCTCCGCACGATGCGGTCGGCCATTTCGCGGCGGGAGTCGCCTTGGAACAAGTGGATCCCGTGCGCCACGCCTTTGGTCATCTGGAGCGGAGACGTGAAGAATGGGTCGCCTGAGATGCCGTATGGGTGCCAGACGGCGCCGGGCTCCTCGCGAGTCATATCGCGTCATAGGGGACGAATGCTATAAAGCCATTCCATCTGTTATCGGGGTGGCGGTTCTACGCGCCGATAAGACGTGGCGCAGCGAATGCCCCCAGTCGCGGGAGTAAAACGTCGTACACTCGCAAACGGTCCAACTTGCGGCCGAACAAGTCGCTCCACCCGACGCCGCTTCGCGGCTCGGGTGAGCTCAACCGTTCGCCGTCGCCTGGAAAATTCGGGCAGGGGCGGGCGCCTCGCCCCCAGGGATCCCCGGACATTTGGGGCCAAGGCCATCCGGGCCATGGAGGGTTGGAGCGCAGTCGGCCCTTGAAGAAAACGATGGCCCAGAACCTTCAGGACATCAAGACTGCATCCGAGGCGACGCAGGATCTGCCCGCTTTCGACGGCAGGCACGATGGGGTCTGGCTGACCTCAACGGTCGGCTGCCGACGATCGGCATGCTGGCCGCCGCATCCGCCACCGCCCCTGCAGCCTATTCCAAGCCTTCTGATTCGGAGGCCTCCGGCATCGGCCGAACCCCCGAAGCGACCCCCTCACACCCAATGCAAAGCCCCATATCCTTCCCCCGATTCCCGAATGCCATGCCCGCGTACCTCGTGACCGCCCGCGTGAATCCGGAGAAGAAGGATGATCTGGAAGCCTGGGTCAAGGGAGAGGACGATGAGAACCCGGAAGCGCACCGTGTGCAACGTGCCCTGCGCAAGGGGCACGAGTCCCATGGAAAATGGTACCTGACCCTCGATGGGTCGGAGCGCGGGATCCGCGACCTCCTTGCCGTTGTCCTTGAAGATGATCTCAAGATCGAGCGCCTGGCCCGCATCAAGGAAACGTGGTCGACGCAGCACGACGGTGACGACGACGAGGAGTGAGCGGGGGCAGCGCCGGGGCTCCCGTTTCCGGAGGCTGGAACGACTCCGGCCCCACGCCATCTGCTGCATCCGCAGCCCATGCCCCGGCCCCGGCGAGCGCTGCGGTCCCGGCGCCCTCAGGGCCCCATGCGTCGCGATTCGGAGACTCACCGGAATTCGATGTAGTTGACCCGGTGGACGGGGACCACGCCGAGCTCCCGATCCTTGTCGTCGAAAAGCCGGACGATGGATTGATCGCTCTCGGAGCGGACGGCACCCACGAATTCGAGGGTCCGTGCGCCTTCCAGCATGTCGACCGGGATCCGGCCCGGCCCGCTTCCTGCGGCTTGTGCGAACTGTCCGAAGGCCTGGGACAGGGATTGTCCCATGGCGGCTTGCATGTCGAGGGGGGTCGGGAGAAGGTGGACGACCGCTTTCATGGCTCGGCCAAACCGGGGGTGGGGGATGAAGATTGCGGCTCTCGAACCCGGCCACAAACCCCCGTCACACGCCCCCTTCAACGGCCCGCCGACGCCCATTCCCTTGCTGCCTCGTTCCACGCCGCACGCCGCGCGGGGGCGGGGTCAGGCAATGCCGTCAGTCGATGGCTGACCGCCCATGCAATCCATGACCCGGGTGGCTGTTCGGTCGGGCCGGGCGGGTGCGCGCCGCGCGCCGCCCGCTGGAACCCGTGCCCCAACACCTTTCAACCATCACCTCGCATTCCACGCGCATGAGCCGCCCCTTCCGGGTTACAATCGTACAATTCGACCAGGATTCCGATGACCCCCACGAGAACCT
>JBFILE010000464.1:0-2995 GCA_041599855.1 Thermoplasmatota archaeon | reverse complement strand
TGGCCGTCCCACGCACCTCCATCCACGGCGTCATCGTCCGTGAAACCGACACCGGATGCGCCCTGTTCACCCCGGTCCTGCGGCGCCCCCTCCTCATCCTCGGCCCCCCCGAAACCTACGTGCTCGACAGCGAAGCCCGCGCGCGCGCCCCCATCCTCGGCGGATCCCTCGTGAAACGCGGCCACGAGCATCACGGCTTCCTCGAATTCGGCATCGCCCCCGGCCGAACCGGCGGCCTCGACCTCATGTCCCGCGCCGTCGGCTACTACCCCCGCTTCGGAGGCACGCTCCTGCGCCGATGGGTCTTCCGAGCCTTCCTCTACCGCTTCCACGTCCGCCACCTCTCCCGCGGATTGAAGCACGCATGGCGCACCATCTGCACCGCCCAACCGGTGGCCGAGGACGCCGCGTCCGCACGGGACCCTGCGCGTCCGGGCCGTTGAGCCCCACCGGCGCCCGCGGAGTCGGTCCAGCAAGAATAAAAGCGAGCCGTCCTTTGGCCGTTCGACATGGCGTGGCCCGGCCTCCTTGCCTCCGGCCTCGTCCTCAAGGGACTCGAGGTTGCTCTCGTCGCCGCGATCGCCGTGATCGCGTACCGGCGGGACATGCTGAACGCGTTCGGCTCATTCATGGCGTTCATCATGGGCGCCGCCATCGTCCTCGCTACCAACTTCATGTGGCTCCTCCTGCTGTTCAGCCTCCTCGTCATCGGAAGCGTCGCCACACGCTTCGGCATGTCCGAGAAGGAGAAGCGGAAGGTCGCCGAGAAGGACAAGGGCCGCAGACGATCCCGGAATGTGATCGCGAACGGGCTCACGCCCACCGTGTTCGCACTGGCCGCGCCCGTCATCGCCGCCCGCTTCGGGGACGCGCCCGCAACCCTCGCGTACGTCGGCGCCGTCGCAACCGCGGCAAGCGACACGGTCGCAAGCGAAATCGGTTCCCTCTCCAACCGCGTGTACCTCATCACCACGTTCCGGCGCGTGCCCCCCGGCACCGACGGCGGAGTCTCCATGTCCGGCACGGTTGCCGCCTTCCTCGGCGCCCTCGCCCTTGCGGTCCTCGGCTTCGCGGCCATCGGACTCACCGGCACGAGCCCCGCATTCCCGCTCTCCGCAACCGCCATCGCCATCGTGACCGTGTGCGGGTTCGCAGGGTGCCAGCTGGACTCGCTCCTCGGCGCCACGCTGGAAGAGAAACGACTCCTCACGAAGGAGGAAGTGAACCTCGTGAGCATCACGGCCGGCGGCGTACTCGCCCTCGTCCTTGCCATGGCATTCAATCTATGATCCGGAGTGAACCAACGTGACGGACCCGGCCATCCTCATCATCCTCGACGGTTTCGGCTGCCGAAGGGAAACCCGCGGCAACGCGATCCAGGCAGCGAAGACGCCGACCCTCGACAACCTGTTCACCGAACACCCGTGGACGGAACTCCACACGAGCGGGGAAGCCGTCGGCCTTCCCGAAGGTCAGATGGGGAACAGCGAAGTCGGTCACATGAACATCGGCGCCGGCCGCGTCGTCTACCAGATGCTCACGCGCATCGACCTCGCCATCCGCAACGGGGAATTCCACACCAACAAGGCATTCCTCGCCACCATCCGCGCAGCCCGTGACGCCGACCGATCCGTCCACCTCCTCGGCCTCGTCTCCGACGGCGGCGTCCATTCCAGCCAGGTCCACCTCCACGCGCTCCTTGCCCTTGCAAAGCGCGAACAGGTTCCCGGGGACCGCGTCTTCATCCACGTGATGACGGACGGCCGCGATACCGGTCCGCGCACGGGCGAAGGATTCCTCACCGAACTCGAGGTCGAGATGATCCGCCTCGGCGACGGCGGCCCGCCGTACGGTCGCATCGCCACCGTGGGCGGCCGCTACTGGGGCATGGACCGGGACCTGCGCTGGGACCGCACGAAACGCATGTACGACGCCATGGTCAAACGCGAGGGCGACCACGCGCCCACTGCCCTCGCGGGCGTCCGCGCGGCGTATGCCCAGGACACCACGGACGAATTCATCGACCCGTTCGTCGTGGACGAGGTCCTCGACGCGGGTGCGGTGCGGGACGGCGACGCCCTCCTGTACGTCAATTTCCGACCCGACCGCGCGCGGCAGCTCACGCGGGCATTCAGCGAGGAAGGATTCGACGGCTTCGACGTGGCCGATCGCCCCAAAATCCACATGGCGTCCATGACCCGGTACGAGCGGTCGTTCACCATCCCTTTCGCCTTCGGAAAGGACAACCTCGACCACACCTTGGGCGAAGTCGTGAGCGGCGCAGGCCTCCGCCAACTGCGCGTCGCGGAGACGGAGAAATATGCGCACGTCACGTACTTCCTCAACGGCGGCAAGGAGGAGGTGTTCGAGGGGGAGGAGCGCATCCTCGTCCAGAGCCCCAAGCACGTGCCCACGTATGACCACCTCCCGGAAATGAGCGCGGCCGGGGTCACGGACGCGGTCGTGGAAGCCATCGATGCGGGCACCTTCGGCCTCATCGTCATGAACTTCGCGAACTGCGACATGGTGGGCCACACCGGCGATTTCGACGCGACCGTGCGGGCCGTGGAAACGGTGGATGGCTGCCTCGCCCGCATCCTTGCGAAGGCGCGGGCCGCCGGGGCCCACGTGTTCATCACCGCGGACCACGGGAATGCGGAGGAGATGGTGACGGAGGAGGGGACGCCGCAGACGGCGCACACGACGCTCCCGGTCCCCCTCGTGTACGTGGGGCCCATGGAGGGCGCGCGGTTCCATGGGGACGGGGTCCTCGCGGACGTGGCGCCGACCCTTCTTGCGCGCATGGGCCTCAAGGCGCCGTCGTCGATGACAGGGCGCGACCTGCTCGGGGCGTAGGTCAGGGTTGCAGATGGGGGGCGGGCCCTTCTTTGTGCAGCGCGGCCTGCCCGTCTTTGTGCCAGCGTGGCGGGCATGAAGCGAAGTTGCTTACTTGGGACTGGTGCGGGTCGCGAGGGGTGGGTGTGACAGTTGGGGC
>JBFILE010000463.1:0-3002 GCA_041599855.1 Thermoplasmatota archaeon | reverse complement strand
GATGGTGATGACGGGTGCCCAGAGCGGGTCGAACGCGATGTCGGGAGCCACGAACGCGAGGACGCCCATGACGAGGAGCACGGTTCCCGGGATGCCGATGAAGAATCCGGGCATCGCCGTCTCGATGAGGAGCAGGATGATGCCTGCCGTGATGAGGCCCCACCCCACCATTGTCGCGTCCACCATGGCCTCCCGGAACGCGCGACCTCGGGTATAACCATTTTCGACGCTGTTGGAGTCGTACGAGGCGTCCCGGGAACGGCCGCGGATCGTCGGGTTCCGTGAGTCGGGCGGTGCCGGCAGGGCCGTCAGGGGCCACTCCGTAGTCACCCGGTGGCGGGCAGCCTGCGGGCGCCGCGCCGGTTCCGGTTCCCGCGATGCCACGGCCACCCGGGCCCCCGGTACCCCCGTCCCGCGGTCCCGCGGCTGTCGCCGCAAGGCGACCCGTGCCCCGGCCCGACCCCCACCGGCCCACGGGGAAGCGAGCCCCTAAAATAGCGGTGCCCTCCCTCCCGGACGCCGTGGCTCCCGCGAAATCCGCGACCAAGGGCACGGGCACGGCCCGCGTCAAGGTCCGCGCCGTTCCGCCCCTTGTGGGTGTGGACGAAGCGGGACGCGGCCCCGTGTTCGGCCCTCTCGTGGTGGCCGGAGTGCGCGTGAAGAGCACCCACGGGCTCACCCGTCTCGGCGTGGCGGATTCCAAGACGTTGTCAGCCGCCAAGCGTGAAGCCCTCGCGCCGGCCATCCGGGCGCGGGCGGATGTGGCCGTCCGCGTCATCGACGTGGACACGCTGAACACGCGCATGGCGAACGAGTCGTTGAACGTGATCGAGATGGATGCGTTCGCGGACATCCTCGCCGAACTCGAACCCGGGACCGCGTACCTGGATGCCTGTGATCCGAACGCCGAGCGTTTCGGCCACCAGGTCGGGAACCGGTGCATCGCCCGCGCGCCCCACCTCGGAGTGGACGGCGCGTTCGCACCGACACCGGCATTCGGCGTCGTTTCCCAGCATGGCGCGGACCGGGACTGGCCCGTGGTGGCCGCCGCGAGCATCGTGGCCAAGGTCGAGCGGGATGCCGCAATCGCGGCCCTCGCCGCCGAGTACGGGGATGTGGGATCCGGCTACAGCCACGATGCCGTGACCCGGGCGTTCCTCGACGCGTACCACAAGGACCACGGCAGCATCCCGCCGTTCGCGCGACGGTACTGGGAGACGTCGCTCCGCTACGAGCGCGTCGTGCGGCCGCTCACCGATTACGATTCCAAGGAGGATTGAGACATGGCGAAATACGAAACCGTGCAGCAGTGTGTGGACCGCATCATGACCGGCTACCGCGAGAAGAAGGAACGGGACGCCAAGTTTGCGGCGTCCATGAAGGGGAAGAGCCGGGACATCCTCATGGACATCACTGACGGCCAGAGCTACATCATCCGCGTCGTGGACGGGGACCTCAAGGAATTGACCGAGGGGACGCTACCGAAACCGGACGTGCGCGTGACGACATCCGGTGCGGACCTCATCGCCCTCTTCAACAAGGAATTGAATCCCGTCCAGGCGTACCTGACGAAGCGGATCAAGGTCAAGGCCCCCTTCGGCGACATCGTGTTCGTCAAGGGTCTTCTCGGTTGACCGGGTGGACCTGCCGACCGCTTTGGGCCCGGAGGGCCTTGAGCGTTGTGCTGTTGCATCGCTTGCACAGGATCGGGGGGTGGCTTGTCGCGACGAACGCGTGGTTGCAGTCTCGACACTGGCAGAAGTCGCCTCGTTTGATATCCATGGGTGAGCCAACCTATCCGCCGCTCCCATGCGGGAAAGCAAGGTTCCAGCCAAAGGCGGATGTGCAAGCGTCTGCATATCGTCCGGCGGCGTAATTCTTTCGGTGGAATCGGACACGTCCATTTTTTCAGGAGTCTTGTTCCATTCCTTGACCGGCTGTTAATGCGAGCGCAGGGTCCCGGGGCCGTGGATCAGGAAACAAGTGTGACACGGCCGATGACCCGCTGGGCCTTCTCCTCGAGATTGTAGAGGACGCCGGTCTCGCCTTCCGCCCGCGCAAGGGGCTTCGTGAACGAGAAGGTCACGCGCGCCGAGGCGCCCGGCTTTCCGGTCCCGGACACGAGCTTCACGGGGAGGAACTGCCAGCCCCACGCGAGGAAGTACACGCCGCCTTCGTTGAGGCCGCCGCGGTAGAACTTGTGCACGTCGACATCGGCTTCCACGGAGGCGCCTTCCTCGACCACGGTCATGGACCCTTCCGGTGCAAGGACGAACCCGCGATCCAGGTCCTCGTTGTCGATGCCCTTCAACGCGAGACCCACATGGTCGCCCATGGTCGCGGTGGCCACGTCCACATCATGGACCTGGATGGAGCGCACGATGCCCTTCTTCGCCGTGGGGTACACGCGCACCTCGTCATGCTTCCCGATGGCGCCGCGGGTGACGAATCCGAGGATGACGGTCCCGATGCCCTTCACCGGGAAATGGTGGTCCACCGGGATCGCGAAGGCACCTTCCTGCGGAGGAGCCGCGAACGACGCGAGGGTCTCCCGGATCTTCGGCAGGTCCTCTTCGAGGAAGACGAAGGATTCCAGGCTCGTGTCCTTGAGGAGCGGCTTGATCTGATCCGGCTGGATGAAGTTCCGGAGGACGAAGCATCCCTTCGACACGCCCGCGGAATCCACGGCGAGGATGTTCTCCCCGAGGTCCCGGTTGATGGCGTCGACCACGATCAGGGCGGCGTCCGCGGCGTTCACGGCATACGCGAGGGTCTGCACCTTGTCCGGGTACCGGGCGGGGGCGACCATGCTCACGTACGTCTCGCCTTCCTTGAAGGTGACGAGGAGCACGTCGCTCTCCGTGGACTTCTTGCCGATGGTCTTCGCGAAGTCGAGGCTTCCGAGCGCGGCGATGGTCGCCGAGGGCATGGGCCGCGGAACGGGCACCATGCCTTTAATGCCACCGAGGTCGGGCCCGGGCGTCGCGGTGAGGGGGATAGGG
>JBFILE010000462.1:0-3017 GCA_041599855.1 Thermoplasmatota archaeon | reverse complement strand
GGGGTGGGGTGCAGGTCGCGCCGAAGGCGCGCCGGGGGTGGGCTGGTGGGGGCCCCAACTGTCACGCCCACCCCTCGCGACCCGCGCGATCTCGTTAAGTTGGCACCTCCGGGGGACCCCCGCGCGTCCTTCTTGCGCCGGCATCCGGTGCCCGCGCGAGTCCGTCGCGTCGGCTTCCCCGAACCCAAGCGGGGCGGGCGGATCCGGGGCGTCATCGACCGGGTTCGTTGCCCCAGATGAGTTTGTGCATCTGGACGCCCACGCGCACGTCGTACCCGCCGGCGACGACGCGGTCGGCGAGGGAGCGCAGGGTCACGGTTTCCCCGATGAGCTTCAAGGCACCGGTGAGGCTGGGCGCGACAATGTCGCCGCCGCCCGTGGTGTCGCCGACGGCGCTCATGGGTTGGAGAAGGATTTCGCAGGGCACGGTGGCCCCGTGCGTCTTGTGGAATTCCTCGAAATACTGCCAGTCGCGTTCGTCTGCGATCACGAACTTGATCTGGTCGTGGGGGCGGAGGTGGGCGAGGTTCTCGAAGAGATTCCGCTTCTGCATGTTCGAGGACGGGCATTTCACGTCCATGGACACGAGGATGCGGTCGCGGGCGGCCAGCTCGTTCACGGGGCCGATGTCGATGGCGCCGGAGGTTTCCAGCTGGATCGTCCATCCGCGCCCGAGGAGGCCGTCCATGAGGGCCAGGCATGCGTCGGATTGGTCGAGGGGCTCTCCTCCTGTGACGCATGCGCGTCGGGTCGGATAGGCCGCGACCTTGTCGAGGACAGTGTCCACCGTGGTGTCTTTGCCGCCGGTGAAGCTGTAGGTGGTGTCGCACCAACTGCACCGGAGACTGCACCCGGTGAGGCGGATGAAGACGGTGGGCAAGCCGGCTTCCTGGCCTTCTCCCTGGAGGCTGTGGAAGATCTCGGTGAGCCGGATGGGGACGGTCACGAAGGGTCCATTCCGAGGCCTCGGTGAAATACCTATCCGAGTGCGGAGGGGGATGTGGCGGCGGTGCGGAGGGCGTGCGTGGATGAGGGATGGGCGGCGTGGGATGATATTCTCCCGCATCATCGTGGCTGGTTCAGGTCGCGCGATTCCGGTCGGCGGGTGGGGGCACGACATGGTCCCACAGAGTTCACAGAGGACAGAGAGAGCACAGAGACGACGAGCCTGCGACCATGACGACGACCACGACGACGTGAACGACGACGACGGTTGGGCGTTCGCTTCGGAACCTCCGCCGCCGGCCTGTCGCA
Organism: Thermoplasmatota archaeon; assembly: GCA_041599855.1. Classification (GTDB taxonomy): domain Archaea; phylum Thermoplasmatota; class SW-10-69-26; order JACQPN01; family JAJPHT01; genus JBFILE01. Next base: position 1,763 of record JBFILE010000462.1, on the reverse strand, counting down.
ATCCTTAATACCCCGTGTCACGTGCTAACCTTTGTCAGGGCCGTCTGCCACGACCCCCGACCCCAAACGAACCCCGGAATCCAAGGTGTTGCCCCAGTGAATCAAGCCCCCGAACATGGAGAGGAAGCCCTGCCCGTGAATGCCACCATGCTGCCTGCCGCCGCCGCGCTTGGCCGTGAGCAGGGCTGGTACTTCGCGATCATGGTGCGGACCGCAGCCTCCCGCGGAGGGCACGTGTGACGATCCATTCCTGAACCCAGCGTGCGCGACGCGGCCCCGGCCACCCTTCATGGACGAACGGTCCTCCCTCCGTTCCCTTCCTTCGGTCAGCCTCCCAAGTCTCCCCGGGGCCGCCTCGTTCGCACGGAATCCCGTTTTTTGTCACCATCGTCGTTTTTCCCGGATGCGCCCCATCGCGGCCTTGTGCCTCGTGCGGCCGACGATCCGTCCGACCTGAAACCTGTCATTCTCCATGTCGAGGACCGCGGGGACGGGGTCCCGATCATCCTCCTGCATCCTGCCCTCGAATCGTCCGCCTTGTTCGGGCCGTTCATGGATGCGCTGGCCGCGCAGGGGGGTTTGCGAACCATCGCCCTGGACCTCACGGGCCACGGGGCAAGCCCCCGGTTCGGTGATGCCGCGTCGAATCCGTGGGATCGACTGTCGGTTGAGTCGTGGACGGCGGATGTGCTCGCAACGCTCGACAGCCTCGGCATCGACACGTTCGTCATCGTGGGTGCGAGCCTTGGCGGAACCCTCGCCCAGCGCATCGCGGTGGAGGTGCCGCATCGCGTCCGCGCGGTCGTCACGGTCGCGTCGCCGCCCACGGTGTCCGTGGCATTCCAGGAGCATTGGCGCCGCGCACTGGAAAAGGAGGAGCCGGTGCCGGAGCGGTGGGCGACCCATTGGGCGGAGCTCCATGGCGCGCCGTATTGGCGGGAGTTGCGGGCGCGGGCGCTTTCGTACTTCAGCACGATGCCGGATGATGCGTTCCCGCAGGAGTCCTTGTCATTGTACGGGAATCCGTTCCTCACCATCGACCCGGGCGAGGATCCGTTGTACAGTCCCGTGCAGACGATGCTGTGGCGGGCGTTCGTGCGACAGGCGGAGCTTGAGCGACCGGAGGCGGGCCATGATTTCTGGCATGATGGCGGGGATGGCGCTGCGTGGTTCCATGGGCGGGTCTTGAGATTCCTTGCGGACCATGGCGTCCTGCAGGGGGCCGACGACGCCGGGGCCGGCACGCGTGAGGCTGTGGGGCCGTAGGGGCGGAAGCAGGTCCGGGGCCGGTGGCGACGCTTGCTGCAAGGGGAACCGGGTGGGCCCGTGCCAGACCTTGAGGGGGCAGCGCACCCGGCCATCCCACCGCCGTGAGCGGCGGGCGATGCGGGGGCTCGCACACGTGGGACGGTGTTGCGGAGGCGCGCGCGGAGGGCAGCGGGATTGGGCCGCGGCTGAGCCCGGCGCGCGAGGGACGTGCTGGCGAGCCGCGCGCAGCGCGGCGAGGACGGGGATCGACAGGGCAAGCCGCACGGGTGAGGTGCTGCCCAGCCGCTCGAAACGCAGCGAGGTTGGGGATCGACCGAGCAGGGCGCACGGTGGGGTGCTGCCGAGCCGCGCGCAGCGCGGCGAGGTGGAGGGATATCGATCGCGCAACGCACTGTGGGGTGCTACCGAGCCGCGCGCAACGCGGCGAGGTGGGGAAAGGCGGAGCCGGGTGGCGGGGTGGGGTGCTACCGAGCCGCGCGAAGCGCGGCGAGGTT
>JBFILE010000461.1:0-3023 GCA_041599855.1 Thermoplasmatota archaeon | reverse complement strand
GGTGGACAGCGCCCTCATCTTCCCGACCGGCCTCGGCACCACGTACCCGACGGCGTACGGAGGCTGCTGCTACATGTGGGGATTCTGCCAACTCGACTACACGTCGGAGGGCGAGTACCAGATCGGCCTTACCGCCGGGTGGTACGACGTGTACCCGTGGTGGCGGGCCGACCAGTACGTGGACATCGCGGGGGCACCCGACGGCGTGTATGAGCTGGAGACGTGCGCGAATCCGGAGGGCTACATGGCGGAAGTGCGGGTGGACAACAACTGCGGGAGCGCGGTGTTCCGGTTGACCGGGGACGAGGTCGAGATCCTGGACAGCTGGTCCGAGGGGTTGCGGGACGCGCCGCGGGCGTGAACGGAGCGGCGGACCGGGGAAGAGTCGTGCCCGCGAGTATCGAGTGAACGGCCCATCTCCGGGGAGAAGCCATCCCGAGATCGAGGTGGGCGCAGGAGGCATGATGGGTGGGGCGCCACCAAGGCACGCCACGCGCGGCGCGGCGAGGTTGGGGGTGGGCTGGGACGGTGGGGGTGCCAATTCTCACACCCACCCCTCGCGGCCCGCGCGAATGCGTGGACCTGCCCGCGCAAAGGAGTCATGCCCAGCCAAATCCGATCGCCCGACGAGGAGATCCCTCCACGGGACGGTGATAGCGTGGAACAGGGGAGCGGTGCAGCTCGCGCCGAACCCTCGCAGGAGGCCGGTGTGGTGGTGCCAGACCTATGAACTTCCAGACGCACGGCTCGCCGCAAGGGCCCGCTCCAGATGGGCGTCAAGGGAATCGGGGAAGACGCAATGGTCCCGCGGCCACAGGATTTCCACGTCTTCGACACCCTCGAGATCAAGCGCGTCCTTCTCCACCGCTCCAGCCATACCCGCGGATTCGACGTGCACATACACGTCCACGAACGGGGAGGCGCCTTCGGGTGCCAAGGGATACGCGACAATGGTCTCCGGCCGCTTCCGGATGGCTGCTGCGATCGGCCCGGGGTCCACGCCGTCCCCGAGATGGATGAGGAGCCGCACCAGCGCCGCCCCCGTGTAATAGGTGAAGTCGAGCACGGGCACGACGACGACCGCGCCGCCGTTCACGAGGCGATCGTAGCGGCGCGTCACCGTGGATGTGCTCACCTTCAGGCGTTTCCCGATCTCCTGCAGCGTCGCCTCGGTGTCGTGGCGCATGGCGTGGATGAGCCGCCAGTCAAGGGGGGTCACGGCGACCTCGGCTTTCGGCCACGCGGAGTCGAAGAGTGGTGTTGCCTCATCGACGCCGGGCAGCGCGGCGTACCGTTCCTGAAGCGTGCGCGCGTGCATGGGGCTGGAGCAGATGCTCGCCACGCCGATCCACGGTCCCACGTGATCCATCCACGCGAAGGACTCCTCCACCTTCGCAAGTGCCGCGCGGGCATCCTCCTTGCGTCGGTTGTCGTCGATGCGGACGCCGGACCCCGTGACCGTGTAGCCGAACAGCGACGGATTCGGCACGGCCTGGAATCGCGTGAGGAAGCCGACCTCGCGCCATCGGCGCAGCCGGTCGCGGACAGAGGTGCGGTCGAGACCGATCCCGCGCGCGAGGGCGCTGATGCGGATGCGGGGGTCATGGCGTGCCATCCCGAGGGACCCGCCTTTCCACAGCTCGCGAAGGAGCGCCGCATCCACCTCGTCCACGGGCCTCCAACGTGCCCACGTGCTTTGATCGTTTGCAGGATCCGGGGGCCCCGCACCCCGGTTCATGCACGTCTCGGGCCGAGCCTGCAACAACCGGCGGGAATCGCCCCATCAGATAGATGTCCACGACGAGCTTCCATGGGAATGATGACTGGGATGGCCCGGCGCAAGGGGAACGGAACCCGCCGCATTCGCGGCGGCCGGCCCGCAGGCACCGCTCCCGCATCCGATCCGGCACCCGGACGCGAGCCATCCCAAGCGTCACCACGGAGTGAATCGACATGACCACCAACGAATCATTCGGATGCATTGTGCGCATGAAAGCAAAGTCCGGCCACGAGGACGCGTTCCGCAAATCCCTCGCTGCCACCATCGACCATGTGGAGCGCACGGAACCGGGGACCGCGAAGTACGAATGGTTCCTCGATGAGGCTGGCGAGAACGTCGTCCTTCGCGAGTGGTTCCACACAAGCGCGGCGGCCCTCCCGCACTTCACGGGGGACACGGCGACCAAGTTCATCCCCGACCTTCTGCAGTACGCGGACCTCGAAGGCCTCGACGTGACCGGCAGCCCGTCGGATGAGGTGCGGAACGTGCTCGACAACTGGGGCGCCCGGTACATGCCGCGGATGGCGGGGTTCACGAGGTAGGACTGCAGCCATTGGCCCACCCGCGGCGGTGGGCCACCGCCCAGCCAGCCGAAGTCTACAAGCGGGGTGACCGCGCGGAACCCAGCACATCGCTGCTACGGATCAGTCGTCACGGGCCCCCCTTCATTTTACGACCGCACATCGGGCACTTGCGTTGACCCCACGTAAACCGGAACGCTGGACGGTTGGAACCGCATGCGATGCACGGATATCGAGGACTACGCGAGGTCATCTGAAGGGTTCCAGCCGCAACACCTGGGATCCGTGGACCAAGTGGATATGGAGCGTGCCAGGAAGGAGGCGAAAGCCCGGCGCAAGGTGTCGCCATTCGCGCGGATTCCACTGGGACGTGAGAATATCGACGCGCTGATGTTGGCACCTACCGGCAAAATCGAGGACCTCGTGGAACCGCTGGCGGAAGGAATCCTTGTCGAAGCATGCCGCAACAAGACTTGGTTGGCAGGGTCCGACCCGATCACTTGGAATCGTATTGACGAGCCCGTCGGACTCCCCGCCGAGATCACGATCTTTGAAGTGGCCATCCGATCCATTCAACGGCTTGGCTTTGCCAGCCATATCCTGCGACAACCAACCGCGGATGGCACGCGCGACCTGAGGTGGCATGTCATCGTGCGTCTTTAAAAAATAGCTGAGGCGAACTTCTCGAGCCCGGAGCGGTTCATTTTCCATGCACATTTCCG
>JBFILE010000460.1:0-3045 GCA_041599855.1 Thermoplasmatota archaeon | reverse complement strand
TCGAAGATGAAGATGGAGACGAAGGCGGAGTTGGAGACGTTCGTCCACGGCGCCCTCTGCTACTGTTATTCCGGTCAGTGCCTCATGTCGAGCGTCATCGGTGGCCGCAGCGGGAACCGGGGCGCGTGCGCGTACACATGCCGCCTCCCGTTCAACCTGGAATCGGCGGCCGCGGACGGCAAGTCCCCTCCGCCGCCACCCCATCTGGCGGGTGCCCCCGATGGCCCGGATGCCGAGGCCGCAACCGCCGCCCGCTACGAGGAGGTGGACCACGTCCACGCGAAGCACGTGCTCTCCTCGAAGGATCTCAACCAGATCGAAGCCATCCCGAAACTCATCGACGCTGGCGTGTCCTCCTTCAAGATCGAGGGCCGCATGAAGCGCCCCGAGTACGTGGCCGTCGTGGTGGATGCTTACCGGCAGGCCATCGACCGCCACTATGCCGGGAACTTCCACGTCACGAAGGAGGAGAAGGAGCGTGTGATGCGCATCTTCAACCGGGAATTCACCCCCGGCTACCTCGAAGGGAAGGAGAAGTGGGCGTTCACGAACTGGGATCAATCCGGGAACCGCGGCACCGCCCTCGGCGTTGTGGTGGACTCGGGTCGCGACTTCGTGCGGGTGCGCCTTGCGGATGTCCTCCGCGTGAAGGACGGCATCGAGATCATCCACAATGCGGAGAATTGCGCGAAGCATGGTGCGCACCGTGAATGCGCGCCCGAGGAGTACGGGTTCGGCGTGAACCGCATCACCATGAACGGTCGCTACGTGATGGATGCGCAGCCGGGCGATGTGGTGGACCTCCACGGCCGCCAGGTGTCGAGTCCCGGGGACCTCGTGTACAAGACGGCGGACGTGGAGACCCTGGAATGGGCGCGCGCCACGTACGAGGGCACGTCGCCGAAGCGGAAGATCCGGGCCACGGCGACCGTCCGCATCGCCGTCGGCGAACCCGTCTCCGTCACCATGCGGGAGGCATCGCGCGGCATCGAAGCCACATACACGAGCGCCTTCGTCGTGCAACCGGCGCGGAACGCGCCCCTCGCCGAGTCGCGGGTCCGGGAACAGTTGCGGTATACGGACACGCCGTTCACCGTGAAGCATCCGGAGGTCGTGATCAAGGGGGATGCGTTCGTCCCCATCTCCGAATTGAACGAGGCGCGCCGGCAGGGCGCTCTCGCCCTCGAAGCCGCCATCGCCGGCGCCTATCGCCGCGTGCCCGTGCCCGACTTCGCGGAGCGCGCGCGGGACTTCGCGGAACGCCCCGAGATCCCGAAGCGGACGATGGCGCCGAGGATCGCGGTCAACTGCTGGACCATCGACAACCTGCGCGCCGCCCTCGCAGGCGGTGCCGGGATCGTGTACTTCAGTGGCCTCAAGGTCGGTGGCCTGCAGGCGAAGTGGGATTTCGACGCGGTGGACGAAGCCCTCCGCCTCGCCGAGGAAGCCGGCGCGGAACTGTGGCTCGCAAGCGGCATGATCCAGAAGGACTACGAGGTCGATCTCCTGCGGGAGAGCGTCCGCCGCGCAAAGGGGAGTGCGGCATTCCGCGGCGTCCTTGCCGGGAACCACGGCGCATTCGATGTGGCACGCGCCGAGGGCGTCCCGGTCGTGGGCGACTGGATGCTGAACGTGTACAACAGCGTCACCGTGGACTACCTCAAGAACCACGGTGCCGACCGGCTCACCCTGAGCCCGGAGATCACCCTCGACGACATCCGGGATGTTGCAGCGAAGACGCAGGTTCCGGTCGAGACCCTCGTCCACGGTCGTCTTACCCTGATGACGAGCGAGTACTGCACCATCGGGCACGCAACGGATTGCCAGAAACCGAACGGCACGTGGGCGCCCTGCCACGATGCGAAGTACCGGCTCGGCGACCGGTCCGGTGCCGCATTCCCCCTCGAGACCGATGGCGCGTGCCGCATGTACATCCTGAACTCGGTGGAACTCGCGATGGCGAACTGCATCCCGGACCTCATGGAGGCGGGGGTCGATGTGCTCCGCATCGAGACCATCGGGAGCCACCCTTCCGCTGTTGAAGTGCAGACGCGCGTGTACCGGGAGATCGCGGAAGCCTGGACGCGGGATCCCGACGGCTATCGCTTCGACGAGGGGTGGTGGGCGCAGTTGAAGAAGGTCTGCCCGGACGGGTTCACGAGCGGGCACTATTACCGTGGGCCGGCCTGAGGCGCCGGACCGGGAAGCCCGCACCGTGTGATGGGGGCTGGTCCTCGGGTGAACCGGGGTGTTCCTTGGGAATCGCCTGCAGGCCTGAAAACGATTGCCGAATCACTCGTCGTCATCGGACGGCGCCGTTCCCTTGCGGCGGTGGCCGCCGAACAGGTCCTCCCATGTGTCGTGGACGGATTCCAGCACTTCCGGGAGCGGGTCGTACCGGGCGAGGATGCGCCGGACATCGGCGGGGCTTGCGAGATGGTACCCCCGGTCGGGGCCCTTCGCGACCCGCGTGACGACGCCTGCATCCACCAGCTTCTCCAACTGGTATGACAGGGTGGCTTTTCCGCCACCAACGATCTCAAGGAGGTCGCGGTGCTGCATGGCGCCGAACTCGAGGAGCGCAAGGGCGATCTCAAGGGGGCGTTCCTGCCGGAGCACGTTCAGGATGCGGCGGTCGCGGGTCGAGAGTTCCGCGAACGATTCCGCCGGGAAGTACCGGACGAACCCGCCGAGGTGCACGGCACGTACAACGCCCTCCTGGATCAGGGACTGGACGTGGTGGCGGGTGAGCGCCGTGGATGTGGAGAGTTGCCGGACGATCCCGCGCAGGTGGATGCCGGGGAAGTTGCGGATGGTGCGGAGGACCGGATTCCGCAGCGATTCGCCATCGCTCACGAATTCACCTCGGGGTCTTCATGACGAACGGCACGAAGAGGAGGAGGGCGATCACAAGGTCGAACAGCGCGCTCACGAACTCGATGGCGTCATGGGGAATCGTGTGCGTCTGGACGGAGTACGCAACGAACAGGGATCGGATCATGAACGTCATGAACGCGATCACCACGAACATGAGTCGATGGTTCC
>JBFILE010000459.1:0-3049 GCA_041599855.1 Thermoplasmatota archaeon | reverse complement strand
GCCTGGGCGCTGATGGCCTCACCGATCAGGCCGAGGACCGTGGGGTCGGTGCTGGCGCGCTTGATGTCGATGTAGTACGGGCTCTTCTTTCCACTCGCAAGGGTGAAGTCACCGAATTTCACGGCGCCACACTTCACGAGTTCGTCACGGATCAATCGCACAAGGGTCAACCCCAGGAGAGTTTCGATGCCGGGCTGAGAATGCGTGTCCAAGCAGCCCACGCCGGTGGACGGACGCGCGTTCCACGCGGACGGTCCATGGTCGGGGCCGCTCCAACACGGCGCGGCGAGCGCCGCCTGCGGCGACGCTATTCGACCCACTTGATTCCAAGGAGTTCCTTAAAGCTTTGGGACCCCCCGCCGCCTTGGAGGGCACGGACATCCGCATCCGAGGCGCACGCCCGGCACACGCCCAGCATGATCCATTGGTGGCCGGAGCAGACGAATCCGTGACACGCAAGGCACACGTACCGGGCCCGCCGCGGGGTCGCCACGATGTCGTCGGCCATCTCCTCGCGGCAGATGCCACAGCGGGCGTCACGGGGCACGGCCACGACGGGGGTTGCGGCGATGAAGGCCTCGGGGGACGCGGGAAGGTCGGCGGCGAGGTCGCCCAACGGGTCCGCGAGGGGGGCGTCCGGGATCGGCCAGTCGTCAGCGCTGCCCGCATCCGATCCACCGCCGACGGCCGCGGAAGCCGTCACCACGGCACCTCCTTCTTGCCGATCATATAGCCGAGGACGTTCACGAGGAAGTGAAGGCCCGGGGTGAGGAGGAAGACGACGGCGTAGTGCCACCCGCCCCACCGGACGAGCATCCAGTTCTCCCCGAGGACCGGCCACATGAGGAGGGCGAAGACATGCCCGAAGACCAGGGTTCCGACGACGAAGTCGAGCTGGTCGAAGGGTGGCCACGGGGCGCCCCGTTCCCGGTCGCGGCGGCGCTTGAAGAAGCTCTTCACCGCATCGCCCACAAGGGCGCCGAGGCCGAGGATGTACCCGAAGACGAATGCGATCGCCGGGCCGCCGAAGGAGACGACGCCGACGCCGTCAAGATACCCGGCGCGCGCGATCCAGTCGAGGACGATCACGAGGACGGCCGCGACGAGGGGGGCCAGGAGGAGTCCGCGCCATGTCTTGCCCGGACCCAGGATCGGGTTCCCGTCCTTCCAGATGCGGCCTCCGTCGATGGGTGCGCCGCCTCCGACGAAGACGGGGGCCATGTTCGCGAGGTAGGCGGGAAGCATGAGCCACAGGGCCTGCAGGATGATCTGCCACCACGTGCCATCCACCACCGCCATCGGCGTCGGGGAGGGGGATTCCCGGATTTATAATGGATCGGCCTACGATCGGCGACCCGTGCCCACGATCCGGTTCGGCGGCTCGGCCGGGAACGACGTGGGATCCCGGGGGTCGGTGCCGGCACCGCGCTCAGCGCCGTCGTCCCAGCCATCTCCATCCGTGTCCGGGGCAAGGGGGTCGGTGCCGTCCCGGGCTTCGTTCGCGTCCGTCACGCCGTCCCGGTCGAGGTCCGGTTCGATGACCGTTGCGTGACCGGACTGCTCGCCACCTGCCGCAGCATCCGGGAATCCTGCGACGATGGCTCCCGCGATCATGTCGGACGCATCGAGGCCGGAGACGTCCGAGAACCGCAGGATCCGTTCCGGCCCGCCGGGGCGCGTGAAGTCCCCGGTGACGTGCAGGAGGGCGTTGCCGGCGTCGTCCGTGGCGCTTGCGACGAGCAGGTGGGCGTCCGCCGCGACCGTGGATCCGTACCCGGACGCCACGATGCCGATATCCTCGAGCATGGCCTTGCGCCGATCCCCGAAGCCCGGTGCCTTCACGCCATTCGGATACACGTAGACGGCGCCCGCGTTCTCGCCCGCTTCATCATCGCCCGGCGCACCCACGACGAGTGCGTCCCCTGCGATGGCGACGCTTTCGCCGAAGAGGGCGCAAACGCCGGCGGGCGCCTTCCACACGCTGCGCGGCACGGCGGCCCCGCCGGACGTCGCGTACCGGAACCCGTGGATCGCACCATCGTCGCAGGCGCCCCGCCCCGGTTCTCCCACGACGAGGCGGTCGCCGGAGAGCGCGAGACTCCAACCGAATCGGGCCCCCGCTTCCGGCGCGTCCGCCGTGATGCGGGATCGGTACCCGATCTTGATCTCTTCGTAGTTGAACGCCCACCCGTACACCGCACCTCCGGCGACCCCGTCCACCGGGTCCTGGGGGGCGGCCACAAGGATCCGGTCGCCGTCAGTGGCCATCGCATGACCAAAACCCGTGCCGGCCTTGCCGCCCGGATGCCGCAGCTTCGCGACCTCGGTCCAGGATCCGTCATCCCCGCGCGTGAACACGTATGCCGCTTCCGACCCGGGTGCGCCGATCACGGACAGGTGATTCCGCGTGAGGCCGCCCTCGGCGACGCGCGCGATCGTCATGGAGGAGCCGAACCCGTCCCCGGGTTCCCCCGACAACGGCTCCAGGGTGGTCACATGGGCCCACCCGCCGGATTCCCCGGATGCGCGCTCCCACACGTCCACGTGGCCGCCACGGTCCGGGCCACCGGGGGCCCCCACGAGGATCATGTCGTCGAGGGTTGCGACCGAGGCGCCATACCGGTCCCCCGCGCGGGTCGTTTCCGGGATGAGATCGGTCGTGCGCGTCGCGTCCCCGGAGGGGCTTGCCACATGGCGCCGATACGTGGCATCCACTGCGTCCACTGCGTCCACGGTGTCCTCGGGGACGCCGGGTGCCGGGTCCTTCACGGGGAGCGCGAGGGCGGCCGGCGCCACAAGGAGAATGGCGAGGCCGATGACGAGGCTGACGGTTCGGAGTCGTCCGGGCAGACGGGATTGCATGGATGAACGACGACATCATCAAGGGATAGGGATGCTGTGCATGGGATGCACGAAAAGGGAACCCGCGTCGCCGTCCTCCATCGGCGCCGCTCCTGCACGTCCGGATCGGAATCGGGGAATCCGCTCGCTCACGGATCCCCGGGTCCGGCGGGACCTACGGGAACAGGCCGCGGTCGTTGATGGCCTG
>JBFILE010000458.1:0-3050 GCA_041599855.1 Thermoplasmatota archaeon | reverse complement strand
GACCCGGGCCCCCTGGCAACGCACTTGACATTGATTGTGAGCATTGCGCTGTTGTTCCCGTACGGCTTGTCCCACGAAGTCCCGTCCGCGTCGGGCTTCGTCGATGCGCCTTTCGAAAAATCGTAGTCCTGCGCGAACCGTCGATTGGCGTCGAACGATCCGACCGCGTGGTCACCGTAGTCAAGCGTGCGGATGTTGGTCGTCGTTGCGGTTTGCGACGTTTCCGCAACCAACGCGCTGGATGTCAGGGTCCACGTGGAAACCACGTCCCAGTCGTAGATGTTTCCGACTGCGCTCGGCGCCGGGCAGTTGGAGGTGGGGACGAAATAGTGGCTGAACTTCCAGTTGCCGCGGTCCGTGAGGTTCACGACCGGGAAATCCTGCCAATTGTCGATGATCCAGATGTTCGGGTTGCGGCCGGTGCCCACGTTCGGGGTCTGGGCCGGATCCGCAGAATTCAGGAAGTTCCAGTTCGTGGTCGTCCAAGCTCCGGCTCCGGAGCCCTTCTTCCAGTTCGAGAACTGGAACGTGGCGCTGTCCATGAGGCCCTTGTCGTACGTCGGGTAGTTCGAGTCGGGCAGCTTCACGGACGATGTCGGTCCATGGCGGGCTTCGGCGGGTTCCGCAAGGAACAGCATGGCCGCCAGGACGGCAACCACGATGGCCGCAAACGCCACGAGGGACGGGGTCCGGAAACCTGCGCGCAGGGGGGTGGGGAACGATTCCATGTAGGGACCTCCTCAGAGAGGATGCTGGGGTTGACCCCCAGGTCGGATGTTTGCGCCGAGAGACTGGCCAACGTTAAGCTTTCCGGTCTCGCGTTTGACGGAAAATATGGCGAGAATCGTCAAACTATAACTTCTTATAACTCTCATACCATTGTCAAACATCCCGGCGTGGGGCCGTCGTGAAAGCGGCTCCGGACCCTGCCGGTCGGATGTGCATGGCCATGGGCGACGTCACCACCGTTCCGTTGAAGAAATCCACGCGGGACCGACTCAAGCAATGGGGACGCAAGGGGGAGACGTACGATCAGCTCTTGAATCGGATGCTTGACGACGTTGAGGCAAAACGCGTCGTTGCGTTCGAGCCCCTCGACGAATAGTTCGGGCGGGCCGGCCCACAACGCGCGGCAACAGCCCGGCGCGCCGCCGGATCCATCGCCAACCGGCCCCTTCGATGATGCCCGGCCGACGATCGGTCATCCGGCGCGCCACGAACCTTATGTAGGGCCGTGGCGGCTCCCGCACCATTCGCCGGCGTGCCGCCCACGGGCGCCCCCGGCACGGGAGGCCCCTTCATGCGAACCGTCACGCCCACGCTTCTTGCCGCCATCGCCGTCATCACGGCGGGTTGCGTCACCCTCGACCCCGCACTCGACACCGCGGACGCCGTCATCGGAGACGTGTATCCCGTTGTAGGCGAGCCGATCATCCAGGATCACGACCACGCGGACCCCGCCCAGCACGCGGCAGGCGTGAACACGGCTGTCCTCGGCCGCCACAACGGCTGGGCCGACGACGGCGCATTCCCCGCGGGAGCGGGCGGCGTGAACGAAATCGCCATCTGGAACGACCTCGTGATCACGAGCCGAAGCGGAAGCCTCGGCGGATTCGCGATCCTCGACTTCGCGGACCCCGCGAACCCCGTCATGCTCGGCGAGTACCTCGCGGAGCCCGGCGCCGACATCGAGGTCTCCGCCGACGGGAACTGGGTGTTCCACGCGAGCCAGCGGACCACGCCGAATCCCGACAGCCTCCAGTCCAAGCCGATCACAGGGAACCAGCACCGCGGCATCTACGTCGTCGACATCTCGGACAAGGCGAATCCCCGGTTCGAGAGCTTCTTCCCGCTGCCCACGAACGGCCCCCACACGGTGTCCTACAATTGTTACGGCCACGTGACGAAGACCGGATGCGACGGGCGCGAGATCCTCGCGATCCAGACCTACGACCTTATTCCGAATGTCGCAACCGGGGACCTCCTCGGCGCCGTCCCGGTGACGCAGCGCATCCTCCTCGGGGAATTCACGACCCTCGCCGACGGCACCCGCGGCATCGAGACCCTCGCCGTGTGGAGTGTCACCGACCTCCCGGGCGCCGGCCAGCTGTTCTTCCCCCACGACGCCGTCATCCAGAAGCACCCCGTGACCGGGCAATACCTCCTGTACGCGGCCTACTGGGACGCCGGCCTCGTCGTCCTTGACGTGACCGACCCCGCGGACCCCACGTTCGTCAGCCGCTACACGGACTTCCGCCCCACGCGCCTCGCAAGCCTCCACTACGCGGAACCATTTCCGATGCTCGTGCAAGGGCGCCACATCACCGCCGTGGCGCCTGAGATCGTGACTGCGGACGAAGCCGGCCAACTCACGTTCATCGACACCACCGACCCCGCGAACCCCACCTACCTGGGGTATTGGAATGTCCCCGGCGGACTCGTCGTCGACTCCGCGTTCATCTTCAGCCCCCACAACTTCGACATCCGGTGCGAAGCGGATGACGACGCGGGCGGCGAAGGCGGGGGCGAACGTCGGGCCGCGGACGCCGATGCGAACGGCGGCCTCCCGAACCCCGGGGCGCGCAGCATGGATGACGGCCACGGATCCGCCATGCAGGAGGCGGACGAGTGCCGCGTCGTCATCGGCCACAACCATGCCGGCATGTGGGAGATGGATGCCTCGACCCTGGCCCTCATGGAGGAAGCGCCCACCACCGCATTCTTCCAGCCCGTCCCCGAAGAGGGATGCCGCGGGCGCTGCGTTGGCGTGTGGGGTGCCATGTACCGCCACGACGGATCGATCGCCGTGAGCGACGGCGGAACCGGCATCTGGATCGTGAAGAGCACGTTCGGTGAGGAGGATGGCGGGGACCACGATGATGCCGCGCCCGAAGCGGGCGTCGATGACGACATGGGTGGCCGTGCCGGCCGTACGGGTCGTTGATCACGCGAAAGCCGCGGATGCGGCCGCGTCGCCGGCGGTGGCATGGTGCCAGCCCCAATCGTCGACGATGGGCGACGGCTCCCGTCCGCCCGCTAATTTACCGGGG
>JBFILE010000457.1:0-3062 GCA_041599855.1 Thermoplasmatota archaeon | reverse complement strand
GGGGCCATGACCCTTGAATCGTGGGTGCTTGTCGCGTCCGTGATCGGTGTGCTCATTGTAGGCACCGCGTACGCGACCACGCGGCATTTCGCAGGTCTCGGGCTGGCGTTGGCGGCCGACATCCTGGTTGTCGTCGTGGCCGGGTTCTCGCACCTGTACCCGGGAAGCCCGGACCATATCGCAACCATTGCCGCGACCTGGGGTGGAACACTCGGACTCGTCTGGGCCGGGGTCGCCATTCTCCTCGTCGTCGCCGCGCTGTTCGCGGTGGTCGCCGGCGTGTGGACGATGGTCACGGTCGAGGAGCGCCCGGTGCGCGGACCCATGACCGTGTGATCGCCCGCGTCGGGGCCGTGGGCCGTCCACCAATCGCCCATCTCAGGCGGGGGTCGCTGTCACGCGACCCCCGTCGATGACGTCCCGGTCCGGCACATCCGCCGTCGCAAGGAGCAGTCCGTTCTGGTGGATGCGGTACGCGCCGCGGGCCGTTGCCTCAAGGGTTGTCCCGCCCTCCGCGACGGGAACGGGATCGGTGGTCGAGTACGGGACCACGATTTCCCAGGCACCGGTCGCGTCCGCGGTCGTCGTTCCCGACCATTCGAAGGCGCGCTGCGTCGTCTGCAGGTTGACGGTCGCGGTCACGACACTGCCGGGGTCCGCACCGGTTCCTTCGACCGTGGCGCCCGCCACATGCTCGAACGTCTTCAGGGGACTTGCGACGCGCACGTCCACCCCGTAGAACCGACCGTCGTGGGGGATGATGTTCCCGTCGTTCGCTATGCGGTTCACCGGCATGGCGTCCGTCGTGTCGAGGTAGCGGCTCCAATCGTTCGGAAGGGTGAAGGGGCAATACGGTCGCGTCGGGAGCAGGGTGTTCACGCACGCGGGCTGGTACCCGTTGTCGGCGTCGACGACGTTGCCGATGACGCTGAGGCTGGGGTGTTCGCGGACGAGTCGGTAGTGGTGGAGACCGAAGGCGTCTGCGTCGTAGAGGCGGCTCATCATGCTGTTCTTGTACTCGCTGCCCATGACGACGGTGGTCGCGGGCGACCCTGCGAAGGAGTACGTTTCGCGGCCGAGGAGGTTGCCGGAGGTCCCCAGGTCCGAGTACAGGGTGCCGCGGGTGTTGTTCCGCATGTGCGCCCAGACCGTGATGGCGCTGAACTTGCCGGCCGCACTCTCGTCATCGATCATGACGTATCGCACGTGGCGGTCGCCTACATGATCGACGAGGAGCGCGTCGGCTTCCTCCTCGGTCTGGCTCGTGAACCAGAGGCTCGCGAATGGCGCGGCCTGCTGGAAGGGGTTCGCAACGGGAGGGCGCTCACCCACCATCTGGATCCAGTGGCCGTAGTCCCACCACGCAAGGACCCCATACGCACCCTCGGGTGATGGCGTGCCGCGCTCGTACGTGGCCGTGAGGTCGACGCCGGTCGATGGCGAGTTTTCCCGGAGCCAATCAAGCTCCGTCGTCCACGTCCGCAGGTTCGTGTCCGCGCCCCATCCCTGGACGCGGTCCCATGCGGGCGCATATCCTTCGCTTGCGAAGGCGGCGGGCGCGATGAGGATGGCGGCGATGGCGACGGCTCCCACGGGAGCGGCATACCGGCCGCCCTGGGGCGCGGCGTCGAGGCCTCCCGACGCCCCCTTCTTGCGGCGCCGGTCCTTGCCCTTGCCCCGGGTTGGGCTCGCGAGGGCCGTGTATCGGATGTCGGCAAGGGTGCCCACGAGGATGCCGATGAGGAGAGCCACGTTGACGGCGAAGTAGTACGTGAACCGCACCTGGTTGAAGGCGCCGATGAGGAACACGAGGCTCCATACGATGAGGAGGGTGTCTTCGGCGCGGGCGCGGCGGGCCATGCGCCATGCGAGGGGGACGAACCCGAAGACGGCGACCGCGTACAGGGACCCGTACGCACCGCGGATGGCGCCCATGTCGCTCGCCTGCGCTTCGGCGATCGTGAGGATGTTCTTGGTGACCCCGATGCCGGTGATCCATCCGAGGCCCCATTTGAGGCCGCCCCAGACCGAGGGGGCGAAGAAGGCGAGGGCGACGAGGGCGAGGAGCGGGAACGCGACCGCCGCGGCGGGTACGACCGCCCGGTTCAGGGTGGATCGCCGCGGCAGCACTTCGGCAAGGGCGTACACGGCGACGAGCACGAGGGCTCCCGCAAGGGCGAAGAGGGGCTGCAGGCGCCCGAACGTGTTGAACGTGTACAACGCGTGCGGGAGCATGGGGGCCATGAACAGGAATGCGAAGAACAGGGATCCGGCGCCCGCGACCGTGAGGGGCAGGAGGTCGTTCCCGCGCACGTGGTCGATGAACGCGTGCAGGACGAAGGCCGCGGTCGCGATGGCCGTGAACAGGATGCCGGGCGGCCACACCCAGATGTAGAGGGCCATCCCGAGGCCGCCGAATGCGGCGAGGCCGATGGTGGGCAGGAGTCGTTTCGGATCCTCCCGCCACGCCCGGAGATGGTCCGCGTCCTTGCGGGCCCGCTGAAGGGCGAGGATGATGCCGAGGGCCGCGATGGCGAGGGTGAGGTTCTCGGCCACATGATGGTCCGCATACGCGGCCACGCTCCGGATGAGGAATTCGCCGGGAAGGATGGCCAGGACGGATGCCGCGGACAGTGCGCCGATGCGACCGGTGAGGCGACGCGCGATGAGGTAGACGGGGATGACGGTGAGGGCGCCCATGACAGGGGGTGCCGCTGCGAGGACGTCGGCGATCTGTTTCACGCTGGCGTCGGGACCGACGGTCAGCAGGACGGCGCCGGCGACGACGAGATCGAACAACGTGCCGAATTGTCCGGGGTCCGTGCCGAAGGGGAACTTGGTGAACGGATCCCATCGGAGGAGGTCGGGGAAGTTGTGCACCGAGTACACGACGGCGCGCAGATGATAGTAGGGATCCGTGCCGACGAAGTAGTACTGGGCATCGTCGCCGGGTTCGATGAATCCGGCGTACGGTTCGAGGCGCACCTCGTACATCGAGTACGCGAGCCACGCGACCACACCGATCTCGAAGGCGACGAGGGCCCATGCGAGCGCTCGCTTCG
>JBFILE010000456.1:0-3100 GCA_041599855.1 Thermoplasmatota archaeon | reverse complement strand
GAATGAGGCCGCCGTCAGTGATATTTGGATCGATGGTCAACCCGCGCCCCTGTGGAACGGTTCGTTGCCCCAAGCTTTGCTTATCACGCCTCCAAAATTCTTTATAACGCCCTATGGCGTCCAAATACCGCGAAACATCTCGATTCGTATATCCTTACGGCAACCCCCGATTGATATCGTGGCCTTTGCATCGTGTTTACAGTTTCGTGCGAATTTTGTCGTGCCAACCACCGGAACCACTGGAACCACCGGAACCAGTGATGGGAAACATTCTAATAGGGGCTAAAAATCAATGTTCAACAACGTACCAATTGCCACCGCAATTAGCGAACGCGCCGCCGTCCTCGCGCTCGAAAAACCGGGTCGAAGACCCTGTTCGACGGCTACAACACTCAAAAAGTGTTGTACAACACTTCTACAACACTCCGGGGTTTGTGCATGAGTAAACGCAAACTCGGGGTCACGTTTAGCGGTGTGCCCGCGGGCCAGTGGATGGAGCTGCGCGAGCGATTCCCCGCCCTCTCTGATTCGGAGAGGTTGAGCGTCGTGATGGATGCGTTGGACTCGGATCCATTCTCGATCGTCACGAGCGGCATCGAGAACGCGCGCAAGATTGCGTACCAGATGCGAGCGCCCCAGGCGGAACTGATCTCGCGCATGGAAGTGCTCATCGCGAAAACGCGGAATGGGTGCATGGAGGTCGGTGACGTGGTCCAAGCGTTGGATCGCGTTCGCCAGGATCTGGAATCCTCCGCCGCGGTGGCGGATGTCGAGGTGACGGCGTGAAGTCCCCGCTCCTCGCGTGTGTGCCTCCTGAGCGATCCTATCAGCGCGTGATGCTGTGCCATGGGGTCGGCGAGTGCTTGCCGCCGTTCTTCACACAGTATCCGAGCCTCGCGCGTTTCTGCCCCTACTGTGGGGCGGCGTTGGAGGGTGGCGTGTGATGATTGAGGAGGTTCAGAGCGGGCGGCCCTTGGGCTTTGGTGCCGCGACTCGACTGGTGCGTGTTCCGTGCGACACGTGCCCGGGCTCGACGGTGCAAACGAAACAGTCAGGGCCCACGGTTTGCACGCGGTGCAAGGCGGCGAAAGCTCGCGCGTGGAAGCAGATTGGTAGGCGGCGGCGAGATGCCGCTCGCGTGTCGAACCTGCCGAAGCGAGCGATTGAGGGTGAACAACCGGGGCGCGGCGGATCCGTGGCCGAATCGACGAGCGTGATACACGTGGACGATACACTGAGGGATCATGGTCAGGAACTCGGGGCCCGGTCGGGAATTAAACCCGGTCAGGCCGTAGCGGTACGGCGAGACGGCGAGCAGGAACGAAAGGGGTCCGATGTCGGCGGGGGTGGTCGCGCTGACTGAATCGGTGGAGTTCCGGGCGGCCATTGAGGCGGCGGCATCAACCCCGGACGACAGCGGCCGGGATTTCGCCCTGTCGGCGGCTCACTATGTCGTCCACGTGTGGAGGCCGGGCGGAATCCGGTCCGATCTTGGCGGGGGTGGTGCTTGATGTTTGAAACGCACCTCATTCCGTGTGCAGGGTGGGATTCGCTGGCCTGCGTGGGTTCCGGGGTCGTTGAGGTCATCGATCCGCCCATGCCGGGGGAGGCGATCTACTGCGGGGCCTGCGGCCCGTTGATCGGGGAGGGCCGCCCGGATGGAAACCGGTCGGATTCCGGCGGGGGTGGGTCCGGTGAGTGATTGCCGGTGCGGGTCACCGGCGGTCATGCGCCTGAAAGCCGCTGGCCACGGTCACCGATATCCGCCGGGCTGGACCGCCGTTTGCCCGTCGTGCGCGTGCATGGAGGTCCGCGTGATCGACGGCGCGGGGGGCGTCCCTGTCGGGGATTACCTGTCGGGTGGAATCGGGTCGGTTCCGAGCCAGGAGGGCGGCGGCCATGACTGAACGCCCGCTCATGATCGACCTGTTCAGCGGGACCGGTGGGGCGTCGGCTCCGTTCGAGGCTCGCGGATGGGAGGTCGTCCGGGTCGAGTTGGACGAGAGTTTCCCCGCCGATCACCGGGACGTTCGCACGTTCAACTGGACGGGTCGGCGCCCGGATTTCGTGTGGGCCTCGCCACCGTGTACCGAGTTCAGTCGGGAATCAATGCCGTGGTGCGCTCGCGGTGAGGTGCCATCGTTCGCCATGGTGGCGGAATCGCTGCGCATCATCGCGGAGACTCGCCCGCGGTGGTGGGCCATCGAGAACGTCCGGGGCGCCGTGCCGTGGTTCGAGCCAGTCCTCGGTCGTCCTCGCGCCGTGTGCGGGCCGTTCCACTTGTGGGGCAAGATCCCGCCGTTCAAGCCTCGGGCGTTCACCCACAAGAAATCCAGCTTGTCCGGGTCAGACAAGGCCGGGCGTGCGGCGGTGCCGCATGAAATCGGGACTGCGCTCGTGCGGGCCATCGAATCCCAGGCGGTGCTCGCATGAGCCCGGTTGAAAACGGGTCGGAATCTGGCGGGGGTGGCTCCGGTGAGTGAATCGCCTACGGGTCGCGTCGTGGGTTCTGTGGCGGATACGCTGGCCAGGGTCCCGAATGCCGGGGCGGGCCTCGTCATCACGGATCCGCCGTGGGACCTGGACGGGCGGGGCCGGTTCCATGCGTGCGCGGACTATGACCGGATGCCGGTTGCCGATTGCGTGGCTGCGTTGGACGATGCGCGCCGGGCGCTCGTGCCTGGGGGCCACCTGTATTGCTTCGCGCCGGCGGGGGAGTCCTTCGCCGAAATCCTCGAGGAGTTCACCGCGCGCGGGTGGTCGTTCTTGCGTCAACTCGCATGGGACAAGGGATCCGGGAAAGGTCTCGGCGCGTACAGGAACGCCTGGGAGCCGGTGTTGATCTTGTCGAATGGGCCAAGCCGCGGCTTCGAGCGGTCGTTGGAGTTCCCTTCCCTGCTGCGGTTCCGCGTGGATCCGAAGCGGACGCAAAAGCCTTGGCCCCTCTACAAGGTGTTTCTCGAAATGTCCAGCCGGGCCGGGGAACTGGTGGTGGATCCGTTCTGCGGGACAAACCCGTTGGCCGCCGCCGCGTCCCACGTTCACCCGGTGCGCCGGTGGTTGGCCGGCGACGTTCTCACGCCTGCGGAAGTCGAGGCAT
>JBFILE010000455.1:0-3114 GCA_041599855.1 Thermoplasmatota archaeon | reverse complement strand
CGTCGGTCAGTCCATCAACACGGAGGGCGCGGAGAGCGCGGAGTGCGCGCGGAGGCATTACGGGGTCGGACGAATGGGCGGGCGGGCGTTGTCGTCCTGGGGCGGGCATTGTCCGTCGTCCGTCGTGGAGCGGGTGGACGGGCGTCGTCCGTCGTCATGCGGCGGTTGAGCGCGAGGCAATTCCAACATGGTGCGGGGTGGGCGCGTGTGCGTGGAACGCCGTTGTGGCACGGGCGGCGGCCCAACCTTGGGCACCGTCCGTCGTCGTCGTACCGGCGTTGGCGCCCGCAATCCGTCGTCGTGGCGCGGCGTCCGTCACCGCGTGACCGGAACATGGTGGGCGCCCGGCGCGGCACCCACCGGGCCCCGGCGCCGCCGCGGCCCCCGCATCATAACGTTTACAGCAGGCCCCCGCATTCGCGGCCTCGTGCCCGTCATCCGCTTCCATGTGAGCGACCTCGTCGAACTCATCGGCAAGGACGTGGACAAGGACACGCTCCGCGACACGATCCCGCAGCTTGGCGCCGACATCGACGACGCCGACGGCGACGAGTGGGCGATCGAGTTCTTCCCGGACCGGCCCGACCTCTTCACCGTGGAAGGGATCGCCCGCGCCCTCCGCGCGTACTTCGGCGTGGAACCCGGTCTGAAGGAATACCGGGTCGAGGCTGCGGCCGATGTCATGGTCATCGACCCGTCCGTGGATGCGGTCCGGCCGTGCATCGCATGCGCCATCGTCCGCGGCGTCGAGATCACGGATCGCCGCCTCGACGCGCTCATCGAACTCCAGGAGGACCTGCACTGGGGCCTCGGCGCCCGCAGGCGGAAGGTCGCCATCGGCGTCCACGACCTCGCGCCCCTGAACGGCCCGTACACCTACAGGGCCGTGGCACCGGGCGAGGTCCGTTTCGAGCCGCTGAAGAAGCCCGGGGAATTGATGGACCTCGGCGAGATCCTCGTCAACCACGAGACGGGACGCGAGTTCGCGCACCTTCTCGACGGGCACGACAAGTACCCCGTCATCCTCGATGGCGAAGGGCAGGTGTTGTCCTTCCCGCCCATCATCAACGGCACCCTCACCACGGTCACCACGGAAACCACGGACGTCTTCGTGGATGTGACCGGCACCGAGGAGTGGGCCGTGCGGCGGGCCCTCAACCTCATCACCACCAGCCTCGCCGAAAGCGGGGGCCGCGTGTACGGCATCACGCTGCAACGGGAAACGGGCGAGGACACGACGCCGGACCTCGAACCCGAGAAACGCACCCTCCGCGCGGAGGTCGTGAACCGTTTCCTCGGCACGAAGTTCACGAGCGCCGAGATTGCGGAGAAGCTGCAGCGCATGGGATATGGCGCGGATGCGACCGGCGACGGCGTCCACGTGGACGTGCCCGCGTACCGCACGGACATCATGCACGAAGTCGACCTCATCGAAGACGTGGCGATCGGCCACGGTTTCAACACGTTCGAATACCAGCGCCCGAAAGCCGTCACGTACGGGAGCGAACTCCCGTGGCAGACGGTGGCGAGGCGCGGCCGGATGGCGCTCACGGGCCGTGGGTTCCAGGAGATGATGAGCCTCAGCCTCTCCAACGTGGACGACCAGTTCACGAAGCTCGGCCTCCCGGAAGGCTACGCCACCCGCGTGAAGAACCCGGCGACGACGGAGCACGCGCTCCTCCGGGTGAACCTGCTCCCGAGCATCCTGAATGTGCTGAAGGCGAACACGCACCGCGACCTCCCGCAGCAGTTGTTCGAGGTGTCGCGCGTGACCGTGGGCGGCGAAGGCGGCATCCCGGAGCATGAGAACAGGATTGCCGGCGCGTGGGTCGCGGGAAAAGTCGGGTACAGCGACATCAAGGGCCTTGTGCAGGGAATCTGCCAGGACCTCGGATGGGACTTCGAGATCGAAGCCAGCACGCACCCCGCGTACCTCCCCGGACGGCAGGCGCGCCTGAAAGGGCACGGCGTGTTCGGGGAAATCCACCCGCGGACGTTGAACGCATTCGGCGTCGGGCACCCCATGGTCGCGTTCGAGTTCGCGTTCTGAAGTCCCCATTCCTCCGGCCCGGGCGGCCGCCATTTGCAACGACCAGCCACAGCTCCGAGCCACGGACCATACCTGTTTCCGGGTGGACGAACGGGCGACGAACACGTACCGGCTTGCCGGAACGCGCGAGGAGCAGGATCAGGGTCGCTTGCGGGAATGGAGCAACGCCGCTGCGTCTTCCGCGCCACGAATCCAAGGGCGCAGCAACGAAGAGTGCCGACGTCACGCCGTGCGGTCCGGCTTAGACGTGACCGTGGTGGAGAAAAATAATACTTCCACACACGGCCCGTGCAGAAGCACGGACCGCGGCGGTCGTATGAGGGCACTGGGAATTTCACCCACGCCAGTCCCGATCAGAAGACCGGTCCCGGACGGGATTTGAACCCAGACAAGCGGGTCTCTTCTACGTGGATCGCGCTCCAGTTATTCGTCATCAGCAGGGAGCGACCCCACCTCGCGCAGACCCGTTTCCTGTCATTTTGACCGACGACCCTTGCGAGTCGTCTGCCACGTAACTGGAGCCCGCTGTCATACCTGGTTAGACCATGCCCCCGTGGTAACCGGTGGCCGCGGCGAAACGGCCACCGTCGCACGGAAGAACCAGCATCTCAGTGGCCACGTCGGAGACGGGCCGCTCGGCGTCGGCGGCGCATCTTCTTCTTGCGCCACTTCCACCGCTGATTCCCTTTCTTCTTCCAGACTCGGGAACTCCTCTTCATGCTGGATCCTCAATGATCGTAACTGCACACCTCGCCGCAGATGGGCTCGGGCGCAGGGCCGGCATAATCTCTTGCCCCATAAATAGGCTCCGGCGCGGGACGTGTCACGGGGAGCAGCACGGCACGCGTTGTCGAGGCGGGCGAGGTGGGCCCCCGGACCCGGGGGGATTTCGCCGGAGGCGGTGACCGGTTGGCCGCGAACGGACACCTCAGGGGCCGGTGCCCGGGCACGTGCGCCAAGGACAGCGGGCCGGTGCCCGGGCACCTGCGAACAGCCGGTCGCGGCCGCTATCCGGCAATGTGCGGCAACGCGTGCGGGCCGGTGCCCGGGCACGTGCGCCAAGG
>JBFILE010000454.1:0-3117 GCA_041599855.1 Thermoplasmatota archaeon | reverse complement strand
ACGATGGGCGGAGGTTCGGCGCCGTCGGCACGCGCCGCGAGCACACCGCGAACACCGTGGTATCCGATGTACGCGGCCATGGCGCCGAGGGGCGTGAAGAGGACGGCCCAGGCAGGATGCAGACCGCCCACCCGGATGGTTGCCGCATTGTACAGCGCCATGATTCCGACCGATGTCCCGAAGACGAGGATGACGGCGCGCTCCGCGAAGGCGATCCCGTAGGATGGCGATTCGCTGGCAACGGCAATGCCTCGACGCTTTTCGTAGGTGGCGCGCGCCATGTCCCACGCGATCGGTCCGACGACCAGGACGCCGAGCGTCACGAAGAGGGAGGCCCAGAGGTCGGACGGAGCGACCGCATTCTGGTACTGCGTCCATCCCTCCGGATGATTCGGCTGATTCAGGGTCGGGGAGAATGCCAGTTTCACGAGTCCGATCCACGGGATCTCGGCGCGGGCCTTGCCTTCGATCCAGCTGACGGCGACGAGTTCGCGGCTGATCCCGATGACCTGATCCGGCTCCGGGTTGTTGTCGCCCTGCGTCAGGTAACCGGAGTGGCTGAATGTGTATCGCGTGCTGCAGCTTCCGCCGCACCGGTACGCGTATGGGCCCATGGGGACGCCGGCGCTGTCGTAGGCGCACCATTCCCCGTCACGGGTGCCGCCGGGACCGCAGTCGCCGCCGCCCGGCAGGTGGCCGCGGTAGCTTCGGTTCCCGAACTCGCCGCTCACTTCAATCCACGCGAGGGCGCGATGGATCTTGGGGACGGCCTCCCCGCGGATGTTGGAGGCATAGTATACGATGACGTCACCGGGAGCCCCGTATCGTTCGGTCCCTTGGTCGGCAAGGACCTCGACATCCCCTCGTTCGCCCACCGCCCTCACAAGCACGAGGTCTCCGGGGTCGATGGTGCCAAGGCGGCCGTAGAGGACGCCTTCTTCGCGGGTCTCCACGAGGCGGCCGCCCTCGAACGCTTTTTCAACGTGCATCATGGAGCCGGATTCGACGACGACGACCGGGGGCCAGTTCCACGCGAGCGCTGTGACCAGGGCAAGGATCCCGCCAACAACCGCGATGGCAATCGCGGCTTCATGGATGATCCGGCTCCGAGAGTCCACGATCGCGGGGAGTCGCACTGTCGAATAAATAGCATTGCTTATGCCCCCCCGGTTCACGACCCGCGTCTCTGCCCGGTGGTGACGTGGGGGAGGATCCCGAACCCGTTGTGCCGTCGCCGCATCCGCCGGTCCGCAGACGGCAAACCCCTTTCATGGAAGCGGTGGCTCGCAGGTTCGTGAAGGTGCATCGCGTCGTGAGCGCGCCATTCGAGGTGAATGCGTGGGTCGTGGAGGACGGCGACGAAGCCATGATCGTGGATGCCACGACCGGCCTCGATTTCGAGGAGCGCGTCATGCCCGCCATCCGCCATGTCATCGATCCGGCACGCGTCAAGACCCTGTACCTCACCCACGTCCATTGTGATCATGTGGGAGGCGCCGCGAAGATCAAGCGCCTGACCGGTTGCTCCGTCTGCATGCATGAGGCGGAAGCGGAAGCCGTGCGGCAAGGGGATTCGCAGGCCACCTTGGGTGCCATGCTCGGGCTCCCGCAGGAACCGTGCGAGGTGGATGCGGTGCGGCCGGGTGACCAGGTGACCATCGGGAACACCACGTTCGACGTGCTCGAGTTTCCCGGCCACACGGCCCACCATTCGGCGCTCCATGATCCGGCGACCGGGACCTTCTTCGGCGGCGACCTCGTGTTCGAGGGGGGCTCCTTCGGCCGCGTGGATTTCCCGGGGGGCGACGGCGATGCGCTGATCCGGAGCCTCCGGCGGATCGAGGCGCTGGAACTCACGAACCTGTACCCGGGGCACATGGCGGCCGTGGAAGGCGATGCGCACCAGGCTGTCCGCCAGAGCAGGCGAGGCGCGGAACTCATGCTCGATGCGGACACCATCGGCATGCGGTGAGTCGCACCGCGGAACGAATGCCTGCGGCGGCGGCTCGATGATCGGGCGCTCGCATTCCGGGCCACGTGTACCGTGGCCCCGGGGCAATGCCCGAAGGAGGAAGCAGGGTTGGGCACGGTCCGGGATTTCCTGAACGAACTGACGTGGCGCGAGGGCCGCGACCTTGCCGCCGCCCGTATCTGGTATGTCCATCGCGGGGTCCCGGGTGATCGGCGCGTGGTCCGCGGTGCTCGCGTACGCGACCTGGGGCATTCGTTCATGGAGATCGACGGTCCCAAGGGCGGGACCATGATTCCGTATCATCGGATCACGCGCGTGGAGGTGGACGACCGGGTCGCATGGCGTCGGCAGCCGCCACCGGGCCGGGACGCCGGCTGAATGCACGCGCCGCCCCGAACCCCGCGCGCGAACGACCCTTGGATAGGGGGCATCCGTCCGCGGCCGCCGCCGAAAGGCCTTCGTGGGGGCGCCCGGTTCCGGGTGCGTGCAGTTCACGGTCCTCGGGAACACGCGCGACTACCTGCGTGCGCTGTCGCCCGGGTCGAGCTATCTCGTGGAATCCTCCGGCGCCCGCGTCCTCCTTGACGCCGGCCCCGGGGCCCGCGAAGCATTGGCGGCCCGCGGTGGGTACCGCATCGACACGGCCGACCGTGCCTCCACGGTGAGTCGCCCGGTATCGGGCGGTACGTCCAGTGGTTCCCCGCAGGGCGCCAGCGATGCGTCCCGCGCAGCGGGCGCGGAAGGAGCCGATGCGTCGCTCCCGGCTCCCCGGGGCCCATCGACGGGCGCGACAATCATCGAATCCCAACCCACCGCCGGCAGCCACCACGAAATGCGCCCTTGGCTGGATGCCATCGTGGTGAGCCATTGGCATTACGATCATGTGCTCGACCTCCTGCCCATCGTGAAGGCCGCGGACGAGGGCACGCCACTCATCATTCCGTCGGGCACCGCCCATCATCTCGATCGCCTGGCGGAAGTCTTCGGCTACCGCGGCCCCTTCGACGCACCCGGTCCCGTGATCGAGGCGCGCGCCGGCGCCGCTGTCACCGTGGGCGACCTCGAACTCACCTTCGCGCCGACCGCCCACTCGACGCCCTCCATGGCGACCCGCCTTCGCGACGCCGAAGGCAGGACCCTCGTGT
>JBFILE010000453.1:0-3120 GCA_041599855.1 Thermoplasmatota archaeon | reverse complement strand
GCCGCTCGCCAACCCCCCACGTCCGCCGTCCGCCCCAAGCCCCGCCCCAAGGGGCTCACCTTAAGCCGCGAGCCCGCCTTCGCGCGCCCCATGTCGGGACGGGTCGCCCTCGTGGGTGCCGGAATCACGGCGTTCGGGAATCGCCGCGAGAGTGTGAAGGAACTCTTCACGGACGCATTCCATGATGCCATCACGAGCGTGGACAAGGGATTCGCGGTCACGGACGTCAAGGAAGCGTTCATCGGCAGCCTCGGATTCGGAGGCGCCCAGCTTGGAAACCTCGCGGCCCTCCTCACTGAGCAGGCGGGCGCGAACCGGATCCCTGCCCGCCGGGTGGAGAATGCCTGCGCCTCCAGCGGCTTCGCGTTCCGCGACGCATACCTCGCCGTGAAGAGCGGAGAGGTGGACGTGGCCCTCGCGGGCGGCGTCGAGAAGATGAACAACCTGTCCTCCCTCCACCGCCGCTTCTGGCTCGGCGTGTCGGGCGACACGGAATGGGAGCGCCTCGCAGGCGCCACATTCCCCGGCGTGTACGCCATCATGGCCCGCCGCCACATGCACGAGTACGGGACGACGCGGGAGGACATGGCAGCCGTCGCCGTGAAGAACCACCGGAACGGTGCCAAGAACCCGAAGGCCCAGTTCCAGCGGGAAGTCACCCTTGACAAATGCTTGACGGGCCCCATCGTGTCCTCGCCGTTCACGGTCTTCGACTGCTGCTCCACGACGGACGGTGCAAGCGCCGCCATCCTCGTCTCCGAGGAACGCGCCCGGGAGTTCACGGACACGCCCATCTGGGTGGACGCGAGTGCCGCAGCCTCCGATCACCTCGCCATCCACGACCGCGAAAGCATCACGCGCCTCGACGCCACCATCGACGCGGGACGCCGCGCGTACAAGCAGGCCGGCATCACGGCCGCCGATGTGGACGTGGCCGAGGTCCACGACTGCTTCACGATCGCCGAGATCCTCGCCGTCGAAGACCTCGGCTTCGCGAAGAAAGGGGAAGGAGGCGCCTTCGAGACGGACGGTCGCGGCGACCTGAAGTCCGGTGATGTCGCCATCAACCCCTCCGGGGGCCTCAAGGCCAAGGGCCACCCCCTCGGTGCCACCGGCACCGGCCAGATCGTCGAGATCTTCCACCAGCTCCGCGGGGAAGCCGGCGGCCGGCAACGGGAAGGCGCGGAAGTCGCCCTCGCGCACAACGTCGGAGGATCCGGCGCCACCTGCACCGTCCACGTCCTGACAAGGAGGGATGCGTGATGGTGACGGAAGTCGGCATCCGAGCCGTCGGCCGCGCCGTCCCCTCGCTGCGTCTTGACGCGCGCGAAGCAGCAGCCGCGTGGGGTGCGCCGCGTCCCCGCGGGGTCGAGACCCTGTCCACGCCCGGCTTCGACGAGGATGCCATCACCCTCGCGGTGGAAGCTGCGAAACGTGCCCTCGCTGCGGCGGACGAGAATCCCGCGAAGGTCCACTTCATCGCCCTTGCCACGACGCACCTCGAATCGGACGCGACCGTGATCGCCGAAGCCCTCGGCGCCCGGGACGCCCGCATCCTGGAAACCGTGGGTACGACGAGCCTCGGACTCGGTGCCATCGCGGCTGCCTACGACGCCGTGCAGGCCACCGGCAAGGCCGCGCTCGCCATCGCGGCCGATGTGCCGACCGCGGCACCGGGAAGCGCGGAGGAAGCCACGCGGGGCGCAGGAGCGGTCGCGTTCCTCGTCGTGCCCGAAGGCGGCGTCAGGATGACGCATCGGGCCGCCCGCGCCCGTGACCATGTGCGACGCGACCGGGTGGATGCGAAAGGCTTCACCCGGGGACCCGACGTCGCAGTGGACACCGGGGACGAACTCGGTGAAGCGGCGCAGACCCTGCCCCAGGACACGTACGATTTCGTGGCCAGCCCGAACCCGGTTCCGGGCCCCGAAGGAAAGCCGCTGAAGGCGCGCCAGGCCCTCATCAGCCCCCGCGGCCTCGTGGGCGACTGGGGTGCCGCCGATGCCGCGGTTCATCTTGCGGAAGCCCTCGCCACCGCGAGCCCGGGATCGCGCGGCGTTGCGGTGGAATGCCGCGGCGGCGCCACGCTCATCCTGTCGTTCCACGTGAACCGCAAGCCCGCCGGTGCCGAGAGCATCGCCCTTGAGCAGGGCCGCGGCCACCCGGTGCCGTACCTTGCGGCCATCCAGGCACGGGGCGCGTTCATGGACCTCGCGGCGATGCCGGAGGAACCCATGGGCGCGTACGTGCCGTTTCCGGAGTACGCGGACATGCTGGATGCGCGGTACCGGCTCGTAGGCAAGAAATGCCTCGCATGCAGCCACCTCATGTACCCGCCGCGGGCCACATGCACGAAGTGCGCTGCGAGGGCCTTCGAGGATGCCCCGCTGAGCGGTCGATCCACCCTCGATTCGTTCACGCGGATCGGACGCGGCGGCGCACCGAGTGAATTCGCGGCGGAGCAGGCGATGACGGGCGCGTATCTCGTGGGCCTCGTCCGCTTCGACGAAGGGCCCGCGCTCCTCGCGCGTCTTGCGGATGCGACGGAGATCGATGTGGAGATCGGGATCGAACTCGAACCCGTGCTCCGCCGCCTGTACCGCCAGGAAGGCGCGTGGCGCTACGGTCTCAAGTTCCGGCCTGCAAGCGGCTGAGCCGGAGCGGTGGCAGGGCACGCGGGCCCACTTGGCCGGAACGTTGCGCCGGAGGGGTCCGCACCGGATCGCCCCCAGCCACCGCCACCCGCGAACCGCGGAGGAATGGACCCGCACCAGCACGCCCTCAGGAGTGCCATTCCCGAGGGTGGCCAGCGGTGACCCGCCACGCGCCGGGGGGTGCGGCCCGCACCTGCATGCCCCGAGGGCAGCCGATGCCAAGCGGTCGCCGCTGGAGAGAGGTGCCCGCGCTGGCCGGACGGGAAAGTCCGTCCGTGCACCCTCGTTATTGGGGCACCTGTATCCCGAGGGTCGCCCCCGGGGAGACACGGCAGCGGGTGGCACGGTAGGGCGCGCGGACACGCACATCACAGGTGTCGTCTCCAGGGGGAGGCGGGGCCGGGTGGAGGGGTGGTAGTGCCAACTTAAGAAAAATCGTCCAATGAGGGGTCGCCATCCGGGGGAG
>JBFILE010000452.1:0-3138 GCA_041599855.1 Thermoplasmatota archaeon | reverse complement strand
CCGAGGGTGATGAGCTTGCTTGCCGATGAGGAAAGGGCGCCCGGGTCGGTGACCGTGAGTGTGATCTTGAACTTGGTGTCCGTCGCCGTGTACTTGTGGGAAGCCTTGACGCCTTGGCTCTTGGTGTCGTCGCCCCAGTCCCAGGAGTAGGTCAACTGGTCGCCGTCCGGGTCCGTCGAGGCGCTGGCGTCCACGGTGAATTCCGTGTCCTTGTCGCCGGTGAGGGGGGTGACGGTGAACACGGCGAGCGGCGCATCATTGACGCCGTTGTCGTCGACCGCCGCTGGCGGCTGGTTCTCGGTGTCGTCACCGACGCAGCCCGCAAAGGCGGTGGCGATCATCAGTAGTGCAATGGCAATCTTGTTCATGGCGACCGAGCGCCCATCCGGGGAGGCTCACTTAAACGTTCTTGTGACGTCGTGGAGGCCTGACGCCGGCAAGACGCGCCCTGTTTGTTCGAAAACTGTTCAATGGTCGGCCGGGACCGGAAGCCGGGGCAGTGCCACGCGGCGGCTGAGGTCGTCGAAGTCGTCCTCGTGGAAGCGGACCGTCGCCCGCACGCTGTCCACCTCCTCGGCAAACGCGGCGAGATCCAACTCCGGGAAGACGGATGCGTTCGCCCGCAGGAGGTCGACGGCCCATCCCAGCTGGGTGAGGGCGCCCACGCGCTTCCCGTTCCTCAGATGCAGGAAGCCGACGGCGACCTTGATCAGTCCAAGCGTCGCCTCCCGCTCAGGCGTGCTCCCATGGCCCCAGTGGTCCTCCCACGATTCGTGGGCCTCGAAGAAGTCGCCGCTGTTGAAGTGGCGGATGCCGGCGACGACATCCGCGGGAATCACGGGGCCGCCCCAGGGCGATCGGCGGTCCCGGCACGCAACAGGTCCTCATGGTCCTTCACGAGGGGAGGCAGCGCCTCCAGCGCGTGCCACGCGGCCCCGTTCCGGAGTGCCGACGGCCCGCCCACGATCGTCGCCTCATGCACAAGCGCAACAACGGGGCCGCGCACATCCCGCTCCGGCGCGGACCCCACGGCGACGAGCGCGCCCACGGCGACGCCCTGCCCGGTGGCCGCCCGGACGGCCTCCACGAGGGAATCCTCGACCCTCTCCCCGAGCTCGAGGAGGGTCTCCGGGAGCGCCCATCGTCCGTCCGCGGCGGGAACGAGCAGGACGCGGTTCCCTTCGCGGACGATGGCGGTGGGCGCGATGCCGGGCGCCGGGTAGCCGCGCTCGGTGCGCCACGGGGTCGCGACCATGGATTCCTGCCTCAGAGGGTGGATTCCACGGACGTGGCAAGGCCGAGCTTGCCGACGGCGTCCTTCAATCCCGAGATGGGGGTGACGGGCGTGGGATCGATCTTCCGGAGGGCGGCGAGGAGCACGCTTGTCACGTCGCCGATGAGGGTCGTCGTGAGGAGTTCGCTGGGGATGCCTTTCCCCTGGGCGTCGATCTGGACCACCTGGCCGCCATGGGCCATGATGGTTTTCGCCGTATACTCGTACCGCTTCCGGATCTGGTCGCGTTCCCCTTCGTGGCGGAGGAACACGGCGGTGAACCGCGAGAGGTCGCTTTCGCCATCCCACCCGACGAGTTCGTTGTGGTTCATCTCGGGCATGACGCCCCAGAATGCGAGTACCTTGGAGTTCTCGTTCAACTGGTTCGCGAACCGGCGCGCGGACGGGACGAGGTGGTCGGCCGCATAGATGACGGGCGTCGTGTCCCGGAGGGCGACCGCAAGCTGCTTCGCCACATTCCGGGGAGGGCTCTTGTCGAGGGCGAGTTCGGGCGCAAGCTTCTCGAGTTCGCCGGCGGCCGATTCGAGGGCGCTCCGGGCATCGAGCACGCCGCACGCTTCGAGGGCAAGGGCGGTGGTCGTGAAACCGGTGGGGAGGGCTGCCCGAGGCTGGTACCCGCCGGGGAGGCGGATGAAGGGGGAGCCGGTCTTCGTCGCGAACTGCTCGATCTTGCCCCCCGTTGAAATGGCGAGGATGCGGGCCTTTGCGGCGTGCGCGGCGCCGAACGCGGCGAGGGTCTCCTCCGTGTTGCCGGAGTAGCTGGACGTGATGACGAGGGTGTCGGGGCCCACCCACTTCGGGATGTCGTACGTGCGGTTCACGACGACGGGGACGCGCGCGTTGCGTTCGGCCCAATGGGCGAGGTAGTCGCCGCCGATGGCGCTTCCGCCGAGGCCCGTGATGAGGACGTTCGCCGCACCCCGGTGGCTGTCGGGCACCTTGAAGCGCGCCGGGTCCGCGAGGATGTCGCGCATCTGCTTGGCGGAACCGAGGACCGTGTCCAGCATGTTCGAGGTATCGACTTCCTTCACCAGTGCTTCTTCCACGTCATCAAGCAGGGGCTCACCCGGGTCGTGCGACCTCGCTTCCTTGCGATAAAGGAAGCGGCTTGGACGCGGGGCGAGGGCCCCGGTTTCGTGGTGCGCGCGAAGGCATCGGTCACGGGCCAACCGGGGGTGCCAACGTCCGTTGCGGCCCGCAAGGGAGCGGGGCCTGCCGGCACAGTCACCCGTTTCCTTGGCTGCGGGCCGGCGGGGCTGTCCCCCATCCTGACCGGACAAGTCTGTATATGCCCGTACACTCATTGAAACATCCATGGGCTCCGCATGATCAACAATGTCCGGGTGCTTGCGATCACCCGGGATCATACGGGCGCCGGCATCGACGCGTTGCGCAAGGTGGCGGCCGCATTCGGGTGCACGTTCGCGACACGGAAACCTTCCGACGTGTACATGCGCGGGGACCACATCATCCGCATCGCGCTCACCGAGACGGCCGCATGCCCGCGGGATACGCGCGCCCGATCCATCGCCCGCGATGTCATCAAGGGGGACCCGCACGAATTCGTTGTCGGCCTCGACATGTGCATCCCCAGCCAAGCGGTCGACTGGGAGTTGGACGTTTCCGCCCGCGGCGAGCGACTTCCCCCGGAGGCCGCGGTCGCGGCAGCCTTGGCCTCCGTGCGCGAACACGTGGAAACCTTCGGAGGATGACCGTGAAGCCGGAAACGCGCGTCATCGGTTTCGACGATGGCCCCTTCCGGTTCGGCGATGAAACGGTGCCGGTCGTCGGCGTCGTGATGCGCGGCTCCACCTACGTGGAAGGCGTTCTCCACACCCGCGTGG
>JBFILE010000451.1:0-3182 GCA_041599855.1 Thermoplasmatota archaeon | reverse complement strand
TCAGGATGATGATGGGGGGCGTCCGATCGATCTTGACCGTCCCATTGACTTGCCCCCGGTTGCCGGCGCGGTCCACGCCCGACGCCGCCAGCTGGTAAATCCCCTCATCGTGGAGCCAACCCTCGCATGGGGCCACGACCCCGTCGATCGTGCAATCGGGATCCCCTACGAGGCCAGAGTTGAAGTCGGCCACGTAGAGGGTGTAGCCGACGTCGGCTGCGCACCACCCATTGGATGGGGTGACATTCCAACAACCCTTGATGAAGTGGGCCTCTGGCGGGACCGTGTCGATCGTCCACCTGTGGAACGCTGGCGTCGGGTCCAGCTGACCGAACTGGTCGATTGCGCGGACCCCGAAATCGTGCTGACCCTCTGCGAGGCCCGTGATGGTGAGGGGCGACGTGCACGGAACGTAGTCCGGGATGGCCGTCCACCAGCATTCGAACGTGCTTCCGGATTTCGTCGCCTTGAACGCGAACGTGGCCGATGAGGTGTTCGATAGCACCGGGGGCGTCGCGTCGAGGAGCGTGTCGCCCCGCAAGATGTTCGGCGCGAGGGTGAGCCGCAGTTTGTAGAGGCCGGATGCGCCTCCCATGCCGTCCAACGCGATCCGATAGGTCGTGCCCGCGTTGGCGACGAAGGTGGTCGTCGGGGTCAGGCTCGAAGTGATGACGTTGTAGTTCGTGGCAGGATAGACCGCAAGGATCGCGTTGAAGCTCGTGCCGCTCGTATCGAGCGAGACGATGCCGTCGGTGGGCGCGCGCCATGTGAACCACACGGACGCGCCGCCGGCTTGACCCGCGTGCGCAGGCTCACCCGCTTGTTTGGTGGCGCCCGTCGTCGATCCGCAAGCCTGCTGATGGTAATTCGCAAGTCGATGCGGGCGAGCGACGTCGTCGTTGGTCACCGTCTCCGGTTGGATGCGCTTGTTGATCCCCTGATATCCTCCGAAATCGACGGTCGTCGCGCAATCGACGCTCGCGGTGGACGCCGCTCCTTGGAAGATGCCGATGGAGGGGCCCGGCGCGCCGTTGCCGCCGTTGCCGCCGTTGCCGCCCCGACCCCCATGGCCACCGTCGCCGCCGTCGCGGATCTCTTGCCAGCAGTTGTGCGCACCCTGCCCGCCCATGCCGCCGCTGCCGCCGAGAGCGCCCGCGGCTCCTGAGGCACCCGAGCCACCTGAGCTGGCACGGATGGTGCTCGCGCCCGCGATCGCCACGTGTGCGTTCCAGAGGTAGATGCCGAAGGAACCGCCGCCGCTCTCGCCGCCCGCTCCTCCGAGGCCACCGCCCCCACCGCCGCCACCGCCGCCACCGCCGTTGCCTCCGCCATTGTCAACGAAGAAGTTGCTCTGGGCGCCGCCGCCGCTGCCGCCGCCCCCGCCGCCACCGGGCTGCCCCTTCGTTCCCGGCTTCCCGTTGTCGCCCTGCCACGTCGCACCGGCTTTCGTGAGCGTCACGATGGCGTCCGCTCCGTTCGTGCCGTTGCTGCCCCCCGCTCCATCGGTGCCGTCGTAGCCCGGCCACCCGAGCAGGCCCCCGCCGGGCGACCGGTGGTAGTACATGAAGGGATCAGATTGGAGACGCTCAGCAAGGGTCCTGTCCGGCGGCCAGATGCCGCCCGATGCGCCGCCCCATCCATCGCCGCCACTTTCCCCCATGGGTCTGCCCTCCTGGAAGCCGCCACGTCCGCCGAAACCGCCGTGGCCAACGCCCGGCTCGCCGCCGGCCCCGCCGAGGACGCTGGCGCCGTGATTCCAATCGCAGCTCCCCTTGTTCCCGGTGGGGCCGTGTTGCCCGGGGTTGGCCGCGGGCGTCGGTGGGGTGGTCGCCGTCCGCCCGGGGCCGGCGAAGATCTCCACCGCTTCAAGCTCGACTTGCGCGCCGTTAATCGCGCGAAGTCCGTAGGTGCTCGTTCCGAAGGCCATCGTGCCGGCCAGCGTCGCATCCAGCGAGACATGCTGCAAGACGACGTTGGTCACGCCATCGGCGAGGAAGGCCTGCGGTTTTCCTGCGATCGTGGTCGGGAACGACGTGGTGCGCTGCCAGGTGCCCAGATTGTAGCCGCCATAGATCTTGGTGCCGGTGCGCGCGCTAAGGTTCGGCTCGTCATACGTGCCCTCGCTGACGAGGATAGCGGGCGCGCCGATCACCGAGGCCCACGCGATCGCCGCAGCAAGCGTGCGTTTGGGAGCAGTGATCTCGCCGCTGTTGGAGTCCGCCCCCCAGAGGGACACGAAGAGCGACCTGGAGGCGTCTCCGTCGATCCCGTCGCAGTTTTGATCGATCTTGTTGAGATCGGGGACGTCAGGGGCGCCCGGGTACCGGTAAGGATCCGCGTCGTCGCAATCGCCTTGACTTTCCGACAGACCGTCCCCGTCGTCGTCCGTATTGTGCCCGTTCGCGGAAACAAGCGGGGAGAGCGCCGTGACGACGAGCATGCAAACGACGAAAACCTTCGGTACCAAAGTTAGAGCCTCCCTATGACTCGGACCCCGATACGCCTTCAGGGGCCATATAGCAATGCTATCGAAGCTCGGGAACCTCGTTGATATTTCCGTCCGATTCCCGTGGAAGCTCGCCCTTGCCTGCCCGAGGAATAGGATGACCGGGTTGCGCATCCGATTCGATGCACGTCGGTCCGGAATTTGGATCCTTTCAGAAGCATCCCATCTGCGTCAGGGCGCCATCCCAGGCCAGGAAATGACAGTCCCCCTGCCGGGTGGCACGCCGGTTTTTTCGGCGGTTGTTGCCGCCTGCGGGCACGCGCTCCGATGGCGCGGGAAGGGCCCGGCCCGATGGCCGGGACGCGAGAGGGCGTGTCGAAGAGACGCCGAACCAAGCCAGAACAAGCGTGACACGCAGTGGGTCGCGGAGAGCTAAACCCGTGCCAAAAGTTCCGCGACGCCTTGTTTCACGGTCACGCCTTCGTAGACGATGCGATGGATGACGCGTGTGAGGGGGAGTTCGAGGTTCTCGTCGACAGCGTAGTCGTAGAAGGCTTTCGTGGCGGGGACTCCTTCGGCGACCATTCCGTTCATCTTGGCGTAGATTTCGTCGGCGGTGAGGCCTTTGCCGAGTTCGCGGCCGTAGAAGCGGTTGCGGGAGTGGTTGCTTGTGGCGGTGGCGACGAGGTCGCCGATGCCGGCGAGGCCGTAGACAGTGCGTTCGTCTGCGCCGAAG
>JBFILE010000450.1:0-3197 GCA_041599855.1 Thermoplasmatota archaeon | reverse complement strand
CCATGTGGGGCGGGTTGATTGCGCAGCATCACTGCGTGTTCCCGGTGAAGGGGTTCTATGAGTGGAAGCGGCAGGGGAAGGTGAAGACTCCGTTCTTCATTGCGCGCGCGGACGGGGATGTGATGCTGCTGGGCGGGTTGATCGGGCGGCGGATCTGGAAGGGGGAGTCCTTGCTGTGCGGGAGCATCGTGACGTGCCCGCCGAATACGGTGATGGCGCAGGTGCATGACCGGATGCCTGTTGTTCTTGCTGAGGATGAGGCTCGGGAGTGGTTGCACCCGGACCGTGCTGGAGTGGAGCGGGTGCGGGAGCTGGCTTCGCCGCGGGATGCGGTTGCGTTGGAGGTGCGGGAGGTGGGGGCTCGGGTGAATGCTACGGTGAATGATGATCCTTCGCTGATGGAGCCGGTGGCGACGAAGAAGTGGTTTTGATGGTTGTGGGTGGTTGTGGTGGGGATGGTTGCGGAACGAGGGAATATTTTGACTTCCATCAACACGGAGCTACGGAGCAACGGAGCCACGGAGAATGAGGGGGGTTGCCTGTTGGGCATTGGCTACGACGGGTTGAAGCGCTGGGATGGTGGTGGTGATCCATGGCCGGCCTCGAAGGCATCGACGCATCCTCCATGGAGATTGTGGACGCCCTTGGCGCCGCGCGGTGGGAGTATGATGCCGGCGACCGCATTGTCCGGCCCGTGCTGAAGCACGCTGATCGGGCTCCGGTTGCGCTCAACCGTGGCGGGGAGCGCGTCATGGAGCGCGTCCGCTTCGGCATGCCCATGGGGCCCGGGGGCCGGCTCCTGACCAACGCCCGGAGCGAAAAGCTCACCGCGGCATCCTCGTGGAAGTCCCTCTTCGGCAAGCCCGAGCACCACTGCCTGACCGCGATCTCGTACGTGGTCGAGCGGGACGCGAAGTCGAAGACCTCGTACCGGATCCAGCGACGGGACGGGGCGCTCATGGTGGTTCCCGGGCTCGCCGCGGAGCGACACTATTCCTTCGCGTCAACGGGGAATGAGTACGACGACTGGGGGCACGTACAGGTGACCGCGCCGGCCAATGAGTTCGTGGCCACCGTCCACGACAGGTTCGTGTGCGAACTGGAAACGAAGGAAGCTCGGGAAGCCTGGATGCAGCCCGCGAAGGAGGATCGGGATGCGCTCCTCGACCTGCTCGCCGCGGCTCCTGTCGAACGCTACGAGATGGTCCCCATCGCGGACGACGTGTGGAAGCGGAAGGACGATCCGGAAGCCGCGAAGCCTGTCGGGGACGCGAAGGTCTGGAAGCCCGTCAAGAAATGGTTCTGAGCACGCGCGGCCGCAGGGTTTCGGCGGTAATCCTTTCTCCGAGCCTCCGTTGCTCCGATTCTCCGTGTTGATGGAAGTCAAAATACAGCCTCATCCCGCAACTTCCACCACACACAATCGCCCCCGCAACACCCCGCAATACCCCCCTCTCCCGCCCCAATCCTGAAACAGAATCCCCACCCTCCGCCCCCCATGGCGGGAGTCATCGGCCTCCGCGGCCCCGACATCGAGAAACGCGACGCGCTCCGCGGTTACACCGTGGAGTGGCAGGACGCGGACCGCCCCATCATCCGCCCGCACACCGGGTGCCCGGTCCTCACCCTCGACAAGGAGGGCCAGCCCAAGGTCACGCGGCACGTCTTTGGATTTTCCCGCAAGTTCTCCTCCTTCAACGCCCGCGACGACAAGCTCGAAACCGGGAAGATGTGGCAGCAGTCCTTCGGCAAGCGCCACGGCATCGCCCCGGTCTCCTACATCCTCGAATGGGCGGACCTCGGGGACGGGAAGCGCGCGTACCGCATCGAGCGGAAGGACGGCGCGGCGATGGCGGTGCCTGCGCTCGTGGGCCCGTATTGGGAGGATCGGGCGGAGCGGGCGTTCGCGCTTGTCACGGTGCCGCCGAATGAGTTCGTGGGGCGGATCCATGACCGGGTCATCGCCCAGTTGGATGATGATCTGATGGACGTGTGGCTACGGCCCGGTGACCACGACGCGCCGGGCCTCAGGGCGTGCCTGAAGCCGGGCCGGAACGAGGATTTCGTGGCGTACCCGCTTGCGAAGGATGTGGGGTCCGCGAAGTTCGACGATGCCTCGAAGCTGGAGGCCGTCGGGGAGCCGATCGACTGGGATACGCTGCAGGGGATGAAGGGGCCGGCGAAGCCGAAGAGCATCCTCGACTGGGGGTAGGCTGGCAAGGAGGCCCGGGTGGCTGGCACCTGTTGGTTCTTGTGGGAACATCGACTTCCCGATCACGCGGGCTCATGCGAGCCATGTCCTTCGCAGGATCCAAGTTCCGCGGATCTCTAACGGGATCGCCGCAACCGTTAAGCCAATCACATACACATGTGTATGTTGCGATGTCCGACTTCTTTGCACAGCCTGGAAAGGATGCCGAACTGGCTCTCGCCGTCCGGATCCTCGGCCACGACACGAGCCTCGACTTCGACATTGTGGACGCACTCGTGGGTCAGCCCGCCCGCTACGGGGACCTGAAGCCGCTCCTCGAAGGACGCAACGACAATGTCCTCAACCGCGCCCTCGCCCGCCTCCGGGACGATGGCATCATCGAGCAGCGGCTGGACCTTGCCGAGAAGACGCGCGTGTATGCGCTCACGGCGCTCGGGAAGCTCGTGTATGGCCGCGTCCAGCAGATGCGGCCCTACCACGAAGGGATCGCCGCTCTCGGACGCGGGCACGCGGCGTCCTCGTCGTGACCCATGTACCTGAAGGACTTCCCGGACTGGCATGCTGTTGTGGCCGCCCACTGGCAGAAGACCACCGGGTACCTCCTGGCCTTCCGCGAGCCGTGCGTCACGATCGCCCTCGATGAACTCGCGAGCATCAAGGGCAATCGCATCCTGGTGGATCTCGCCGCAATCGACCTGGCCGCCTGGGAACCGGGCAAGAGCTGGATGATGGCGGTGCTGCTCTGTCCGGATGACGACGTCACACCGCTGATCACGTGGCTCCGGGAAACGGGCGCCGACCCGCGCCGCGTGCGGTTCTACGCGCACCCCGACACGGACGTGTTCCGCGTCCTGGAACCATGGGCGGAGATCGGGTTTCCGTCACCGGCGGTGGACGAGGACATCGACACGTGGCAGCGGCTGCACCAGCGCTTCGGACGTGACCTCGCGGTCCGGATCCTTCAGGACTGGGGCTGAGGCATCAT
>JBFILE010000449.1:0-3206 GCA_041599855.1 Thermoplasmatota archaeon | reverse complement strand
GGCCAACGCGCATCCGCCACGGCTTCCGGCGGGACGCAGGGCGCGGGGCGGTGACGATCATGCCTCGATCCATCTGGAGCGGTTCGTTGAGCTTCGGCCTTGTGAACGTGCCCGTGAAACTCGTGACCGCGGTCTCCTCCAAGGACGTCCGGTTCCACCAGCTCCACGGCAAGGACGGTGGGCGCGTGCAGCAGAAGCGCGTGTGCTCGAAAGACGGCGAGGAGGTCCCGTACGACGAGATCGCGAAAGGCTATGAGATCGCCCCGGACCAGTATGTGATGGTGGATTCCGCCGACCTCGAAGGGATCGATCCGGAAGCATCCCACACCATCGACATCGAGGACTTCGTGAGCCTCGACGAGATTGATCCCGTGTACTTCGACCGCACGTACTACCTTGCACCGGACAAGGCGGGGAAGAAACCGTATGCACTCCTCCTGGCTGCCATGCAGCAGGCCCGGAAGGTGGCGGTGGGACGATTTGTCATGCGCGGCAAGGAATACCTCGTCGCCATCCGCCCCATCGAGAACGCCTTGGCCATCGAGACCATGCATTTCGCGGACGAGGTCGCACCGGCTGATGCGGCGGTCGCACCGGAGGATGTCGATCAGAGCCAGTTGAGCGAGAAGGAACTCGCCATGGCAGAGCAGCTCATCGAGGCGTTGGCGGGCACATTCGATCCCGCGAAGTACCACGACGAGTACCGGGCGCGCGTGCTGGATCTCATCGAACGCAAGGCCCAGGGGCAGGAGATCATCGTGGCCCCGGAGCCGACAGCGCCGCCGCGGACGGTGGATCTTGCGGCGGCGCTCGAAGCGAGTCTCGCGAAGGCGCGGGAACGCCAGAAGGCGGAGGTCTGAGCACCCCGTGGCTGACACCAGGCGGCTCGCGGTGCAGGTGGGGGACCAGGAACTCGAACTGTCGAACCTCGACAAGGTGTTCTATCCCGAGAGCGGTTTCACGAAGGGTCAGGTCATCGACTACTATACGCGGATGGCGCCGCACGTGCTGCCGCACATCCGGGAGCGGCCGCTCACGCTGAAGCGGTATCCGGATGGCGTGGATGGCCCGTTCTTCTACCAGAAGGAGTGCCCGCTGCACCGGCCGGACTGGTTGGAGACGACCGCGATCTGGAGCGAGGGTAATCAACGCATGGTGAACTACTGCGTCGTGAATGACCTCCCTGGGTTGGTGTGGGTGGCGAATCTCGCGGACCTTGAACTGCACACGTTCCTGTCCACGCGCCGGGACCCGGACACCCCGACGATGGTCATGTTCGACCTTGACCCCGGCGAGCCCGCGAACGTGATCGATTGCGCCGCGGTCGCCATCCTGCTGCGGGACCTCCTCGACAATGTCGGACTCGCGTGCTGGGTGAAGACTTCCGGTTCCAAGGGCCTCCAACTCGTGGTGCCGTTGAACACGCCGAACACGTTTGGGCGGACGAAGGCGTTCGCGCGCACCATCGCGAACCTCCTCGCATCCACGGTCCCGGGCCGGGTCACCTCGACCATGACGAAGTCGCTCCGGGTGGGGCGCGTCTTCATCGACTGGAGCCAGAACGATGCCCGCAAGACGACGGTGAGCGTGTACAGCCTTCGCGCGCGGAGTCTCCCCACGGTGTCCACGCCGGTCCTGTGGAACGAGGTGGAGGATGCGTATGCGGAAGACGATCCGGAGCGCCTCGTCTTTGACGCGGAAACGGTCCTTGATCGCGTCGATGCCATGGGCGACATCTTTGCACCTGTTCTCACGCTCACGCAGAAGCTGCCGGGCTTCGAGACGACGACGTGAGGAGCGGGTTCGGGGCCCATGGGGACCGGTTCCCTGGACCCCCGTCACGCCGCCCGTCGGGCGACGATCTCCACACGTAGCACCTGCACCGTTTCCGGGTCCATGAGACCGTACCCGCCAAGGTCCTGCGGCGAATGCCCGGCCAGGAGCCGCCGGATCTCGTCCTCAGCCGCAGCGCTCATGCGCGCACGCGCAAGCCAGGGTGCCAGCGGGAAACGACTCGTCGTCTCGTCGAGCACCTCGATATCAAGACCGGCCCCGGTGACCGTCCGCCTCCACGTGTCCGCATCGTGGCTCCACACGTGGCTCGGATCCCGCAGGCGCTCGATGCGGTCGATCACGTGTTGCGCGAATGGGTCCCGCGGACTCGCCAGATCAAAGACGTAGAGGCGCCCGCCGGCCGCAAGGACGCGCGCCATCTCCGAGACAGCCCGAGCGAGGTCGTGGAAGTGGTGGGCCGCGATGCGGCACGCCACCACGTCGAACACGCCGTCCCGGAACGGCAGGTCGTGGACATCCGAGAGGGCGACCACGCGATCCATCCCGGTCAGCATCTCCCGGGTGACGTCAACGGCAACGACGCGCGCTCCGACCGCTTCGAACGCTTGGGCCGTGTGGCCGCCACCGGTCGCCACGTCGAGCACGCACACCCCACTCCCCTCCGTCACGGGTGCCACGAGCCGGATCATGCGGGCCAGGTCGTCCGCGTTCCCGTGGGAGCGGCTCTGGCGGTAGGCGTCCGCCTTGGAACCGAAGAAGGCCTGCGCGTTGCGGACGTCGCGATCCATCGCTCGGGCATGTCGCGGCGACGGCTTCAGGGTTCCCGACTCAGGAACGGCCGCGACTCTCCCCATCGACGAGGGCGGCCGCGATGAGGTGGGCGAGCCGGATGGGCTCCGGGACGATGCCCCGGACCGTGAACCGCGCCAGGATCTCGGCGACTCCCGCGCGGTCGAGTCCAACGGCCGCGATCCCAAGCCCCGTGCCTTCGGTCGCGTAGTGCTCCGGCCACTGTTCCTCGAGGATGCGCCAGCGGGCCTTCCAGTCCGCGAAGTGGGTTTCCAGCGCCGACCGCACCCCGTCCCGGTCCGGCATGCCGCGGGTGACGCTCATCACAGGGATGCCGGTGCGCGCCGCGAGGTCCGGGAGGTTGATGATGTTGAAGCCGCCGAAACTGGCGCCGTCCACGAGGATCACGCGCACCTCCTCCCAGTAGCGACTGCTGCGGACCGATTCCACGAGGACATCGGTGGCATCCGTTCCATCCACGCCCACGCGGGTGTGGAGAACGCCTTCCACGTAGGTGGAGCCGCGCATCACGACGCCGACGACCGGCACCGTTTCATCGCCGAACCGGAAGGGGCCATCGTCGAAACCGATGACGCGCGTTTCCGGCTTCACGGTCATCCTCC
>JBFILE010000448.1:0-3219 GCA_041599855.1 Thermoplasmatota archaeon | reverse complement strand
CTGGTTCGGTGACTCGCCGGCCTCAAGGCGCTCCCGGAGGCTCGTGCAGAGTTCGATCACATCGTCCACACCGTCCGCCTGGAGGACGACAAGGTCACCCGGGCGGCTTTCGGCGAGGGCGCGGCGGCACGCGCGAAGCTCGTTGAGTTCGATCGAGAGTGCCTCGGGCGGGAAGCCTGCGGCGAGGATGCCGTCGCGGATGACGTCCGAGGTTGCGCCGGCACTGCGGCGCCGCGGGTCCGGGTCGCATACGATGACCCGATCGTACATGCTCGCAATCTGGGCACCGAAGGCCCGGAGGTCCACATCGCGCCGGTTCCCGGCCGCATTCGCGACATTGATCTTCCGGCCGCGGGCGAGGTGCGGGATGACGGTGGCCACGGCCTTCAACGCGGGGACGTTGTGGCCGTACTCGATGAGGACCTTGACGCCGCCGAGGTCCATGAGGTTCATCCGCCCCGGCAGCTGCCCCGTCGTCGGGTTGAACGTGGTGAGCGCCATCCGCGTCGTCTCCTGACGGGCGCCCACGGCATAGGTGGCCGCCACGGCCGCCATGGCATTCTGCACGTTGAACGTCGCGGCTCCGCCCAGGGTGATGGGCACGTCCACGAGGTCCACCACGTCGAAACGCGCACTGCCCCTGAGGAGCACGATGCGCCCGTCCACCACGGTGACTGCGACATTCGTCGGGGATGCCCCGAGGTGCGCCGCGAGGTCGGGGTGCCCGGGGTCCAGGGTGAACGGGATCACATGGGCCCTGTGTTCGACCGTGTGCCGCTGGGTCCAGACCCGGGGGTCGTCCGCGTTCAGGACCACGGTGCCGTCGTCGCGGACGGCGCGGACGATGACCGACTTCAGATGCGCGAGGTCCTCGATGGTCTCGACGCCGCCCTCGCCCAGGTGATCACTTGCTACGTTGAGGAACACGGCCACATCGGCCCGGTCGAATCCGATTCCCCGGCGCAGGATGCCGCCCCGCGCCGCTTCGAGCACCGCCACCGTGATGCCGGGTTCCCGGAGGACGGCGCGCGCCGCGGCCGGGCCCGAGTAGTCTCCGCGGAGGATGACCTGGTTCTCCACCTCGACCGCACCCGTGCAGGCCATGCCGACGCGGTGGCCCCCGTACTTGAGCACGTGGCTCATGAGGCGCACGGTCGTCGTCTTCCCGTTGGTGCCGGTGACCGCGATGAGGGGCACGCGGCCGTCCCCGTCCGGGAACATGGCATCCAGCATGGATTCGGCCACGCCACGGCCCTCATGGCGGGAGTGATCGGGCGTGGGGTCGAGGCCGACGATGGCGCCGCGGGTTTCGCTGAGGGGCGAGGAAATCGTCGAAGCGACCACGTGGACGGCCGCCATGTCGGCAAGGCACAGCCGGACGGCGCGCTCGGCGGACAACGCGACCGACGGATGCACGGAATCCGTGACGTCCACGATGGCATCGCCGTCGGTGGCAATGGCCGACACGAGGCGGCCACCCACCACGAGCAGTTCGAAGGGGGATCCACGGATGTGGTCCTCGACGACGACCCAGCGGTGCACGGTCTTCGCATGATCGTACGCCGCTTCGAGGTCCTCCTTCCTTGCAACGAGGGCGGTGACGCCGCCCTTGCCGCGGAGGGGCTTGACGGCCACCGGGTACCGGAGTTCGTCCGCCGCCTCGATGGCGCCGGCGAAGGTGCGCCGCGCAAGGCCCCGGGGCGTGCGGAGACCGGCATCCACGAGGATGGCCATGGCACGCTCCTGGTCGCCGGCAATGTCTGCGCCGAGGCCCGAAAGATCCCCCGGGAGTCCCTGCCACACGCGCTTCTGGAGGGCGCCCCACCCGAATTGGTAATGGTCGCTGCCGGGCAGGTCCATCACGGGGATGCCGCGTCGGCGGGCGGCGGCGATGAGGTTCCGGGTTGC
The DNA here is from genome assembly GCA_041599855.1 of Thermoplasmatota archaeon. GTDB lineage: Archaea > Thermoplasmatota > SW-10-69-26 > JACQPN01 > JAJPHT01 > JBFILE01. Next base: position 1,311 of record JBFILE010000448.1, on the reverse strand, counting down.
GGCCGGGGGCGCGTGGGTCCGGGCATCCCGGTCCACCTGGGCCATGGCATTTGCCACGTCCACGGCCTTGCCGACGGACGCATCCGTCACAAGGGCGACGGCAGCCTGTGCTGCGGCGCGGGCACGATGGGGGTCATCGGCGGGGGTGAGGATGATCGCATCCCCGTCCGCATCCCGCATGATGCGGTACCAGGATGCGGCGGGCCCGGTCGCTGCCTGGAGAAGGAGCGCCGTGCGGGCCACTACCGCCGCCGGGTCCGACCAGTCGGGGGCCGTCGGGGCATTTTGGGCATTCGGGGAATTCGCGGGATCCGATCCGAAGGCCGCTCCCAGGCACTCGCGGACCGTGTCCGCGTCCCAGTCTGCCGGTGGCCGGATGACGATGCGGTCCACGGGCCCGTCGCGGTGACGGTTCGCACCGGGGAGGGCGCGGTGTCCGAGGATCCTCACGAGGACACCTCCGGCGGAGCCGCGACCAGACGAGGGGCCTGGAGTTGTCGGACGAGGTCCACGACTCCTTCATGGTCCTCGCACTGGACGATGACGAGGTCGCCGGCGGCCGCGGTATCGAAGGCGGCGCGGATGTTCGCCCATTCGTCATCGGCGCGGGTCACGGCCGCGGGGTCGAATCCGGCGCCGACTGCGCCCTCCACGATCAGGCGGGATGCTTCGCCTTCGACGCGTCCGCGGGGGTCCGGGTCGCTGATCCAGAGCCGGTCGCAATGGGTGGTGAGGGCTTCGCCCACCTGCCGCAGGTCCTCGTCCAACCGGTTCCCGGCGAGGTACGCGACACGGAGCACGCGGCCGGTCGCCCGGGGTTTCAGGTGGGGGATGACCTCGTCGAGGGCCTTGAGGGCCGGCACGTTGTGGCCGAAATCGAGGAGGACGCGGAACTCCCCCACGTCGAACACGTTGAGACGGCCCCGGTTCTGCCCCACGTTGGGGTGGAAGGTCATGAGCCCGGCGCGGAGGGTGTCCTCGGACAGGCCGAGGGCGAACCCGGCCGCGGTGGCCGCCATGGCGTTGTGGATGTTGAAGCGAGCCTTCCCGTCAAGGGTCAGCGGAATGTCCCGGAGGGCCGCAATCCGGGACGAGGACCGGTCGCGCCGGACGACGATGTCGCCCTGGATGACGGTGACCGCAGCGTTCGTGGGCGCCTCACGGAGGTGCGCTTCGATGGCCGGGGACCGGGGGTCGAGGCTCGTGAGGATGACGTTCCCGGTCATCCTCGGCTTCAGCGACAGGACGCGCTCGTCGTCCGCGTTCAGGACGGCGGTCTTGGCCACGTCGGGCACGGTCGCCTTCAGGCGG
>JBFILE010000447.1:0-3221 GCA_041599855.1 Thermoplasmatota archaeon | reverse complement strand
GCCCCCCCGCATCGGAGACGATCAACGCTCAAGGCACCGACCGCAACCTTCAAACATATCATTATCATATCATTAAAGGTGCTCCGTAAACCGGACACCTCCTCAGGATTCCACCCGCCCCTCACTGTGGACGAGTCCATCCGCAGCCCGAACCGCGCGTGCTTCCGCATGGACGGGCAGTTGGACGCGGCGATCCTGAGCCCCGCCATCCATCGACTCATCCTCGGCATGGCGCGCATCCGGAATGTCGTGTCCAGCCTGCTCATCGAGGGGGAGGGCGTGGACTTCGCGCGAGCCCGCGACATGCTCGATTCGCGTGCTCCCACTTCGCCTACGGATGAGCAGACGCTTCGATTCCTCGACAAGTACGCGTGGATCCACGAGACGCCGGAAGCCGAGTTGCCCGATCCGACTCCCACGTTCCTGGCCACGCTTCACGCGGAATTGTTCCGGGACCTGGAGGGGTATGACGCCGGCCGGTTCAAGGTCGCACCCAATGGGATCCAGAGCGCGGAAACCGGACAGTTCACGTTCGAATGCACGCCGCCCGAGCGAACGGCCATGGAACTGGAAGCCCTCACCGAGTGGTACCACACCGCCCGAACCGCCCACGTGGAAACTGTGGTCGCCGGCACGTGGTTCGCCGAGTTCGAAGCCATCCACCCGTTCCGCGACGGCAACGGGCGATTGGGGCGCCTTGTGACTCTCCTCATCCTCAAGAAACTCGGCCTGCAGAACGCACCCCTCGTGGCGCTCGACGCGCGATTCTATCGCTCCCGCGACCAGTACTATGAGAAGCTCGCGTCCACGAACATGGGCACCAATTATCACGTGTGGAACCGCTATTTCGTCCGCGAACTCGCCAAAGCGTATCGCCACGCTGTCGGCATGGCGGACCTGCGACCCATCCTCGATCGCCAGACGAGCAAACCCACGCGCGCCACCCTCGAGTGGGTGCTGGGCCGTGCTGGCGCCGACTGGTTCCGGCGCAGAGACCTGCCGAATGCCGAGGGGTATAGCAGCGTGTCGCTGACGAAGGCTCTCGCGGACCTGACCGAGCAGGGGGCACTGGAGGCCGCAGGGGAGAAGAAGGGCCGACGGTATCGACTCCGCACCCCATTCCTGGAGCAGGTCTTCGGCGGTGCCGAATGGGACGATCAAGGATAGGGCGATAATGATCCCCGGCGGACCATTATCGCCGGATAATGATCCTGAGAGGGTCATTATCCGGAACGGTAGCGACGCAAGCCGTCGGCCCGCGGTTCGAGGACGCCGAACCTTCCACGTCCATCTCCTGCGCCGCGTCAGTGCGTCCGGTCGGTGAAGGCCACCTCGACGATGACGCCAGCCGCCTCCTCCGCCATCGCCCACACCCCCCCCGTCCGTTCGACCACCTATCCACCACCATCTTCATCGCCCTCCTGCCGTCTCCCCCTTCATGCGCTTCCCGCCGCGCGCCTTCTGGCTCATCGCCCTCCTCGCGCTTCCTGCCCTCGCAGGGTGCGCCTCATCCCTCGATCCGGACCCGGATCCGGCACCGGTTCCGGAGGCCCGGTCGTGGACCCCGTGCGTGCACCCGTGGCCGTGCGCGGACGGCACCGAGTGGCCGGCGAACCTCACGGGCCCCTTCGACATCCTCCCGCCGGAGCACGTGACCGTGGAGTCCTTCGATGGCACGCTCCTGGACGGGTGGGTGTGGCGGCCGGATCTCCCGGAGGGCGTGGGCGCGCCCGTGATCCTGGAGGCGACACCGTACCTGGGGAAGTGCGCCTACCAGGGCCTGGCGCAGGCCAATCCCGCGTGCCCCGGGTCCGGCGGGTCCGAGCAGCGACTCCGGTCGAACCGGGAGTTCGACCAGTTTCTTGCCGAGGGGTACGCGGTCGCGATCTTCAGCGTCCGCGGCACCGCAGGATCCGGCGGATGCTACGACCTCCGGGGCCCGAAGGAGCAGCAGGACCAGGTCGTGGTCGTGGAATGGCTCGCGGCGCAACCGTGGTCGAACGGCCGCGTCGCCATGAGCGGCATCTCGTACATGGGGACGACCCCGTGGGAGGCCGCAATCCACCAGGCGCCTTCGCTGAAGGCGATCACGGTCGCAGGCATCATCTCGGACGTGTACCTCGGCGCGGCAACGCCCCAGGGGGCGATCCAGAAGGACTACGACAGCTTCCGGGCCATGACCACGGCCGCGAACAGCCTGCAGCCCCCGTACTGGGGCCAGGACCGGACCATGATCCCGTACGCGACCGTGGCCCACGAGCGCGCGTGCCCCGAGATCGTGGACGTGATGACGAACATCTACCAGGCGGAGGCCACTGACGAGCGGCCCGCGCAGTTCTACGCGGATCGCCGGCTCGTTGACCGTTTCCCGGAGGTGGAGACGGCGGTGCTCGTGGCCCACGGGTTCCTGGACGACAATTACCACCGCCTCCAGGAGGACGCGATCTGGGACCACCTGCCGAATGCACCCAAGTGGTTCGTCCTCGGCCAATGGGGCCACACGCTTTCCCTGGAGGAACCGTTCGCGAACTGGCCCCACGCGGAGGGGTGGTATGACCTCACCCTCGGCTGGTACGACTTCTGGTTGAAGGGCGTCGGGGACCCGCCGGCACGCCTCGGTCTCGTGGATTACCAGGATTCCTCCAACGCATGGCACGAGGATGCAGCGTGGCCGCCGACGGCGGCACGCGACGAGGTCCTGTACCTTGCAGACGACGCCCTCGCCGCGGCTCCCGCGTCGAGCGCGCGCGCCATGGACCTCTCGCCGAAGGTCGACGACAGCACGTCATGCGAGGATCTTGCGGCCCCCGGCGCGCCGCCGCCTCAACTCGCGTACCGGAGCGCCCCCGCGGGGGAGCCCGTGCTGGTGGCCGGGAACCCGTTCCTGCTCCTCGAAGTGACGAGTGATCGACCGAACGGGATCTTCGGCGTGAGCCTGTACGATGCGCCAGGCGACTGGACGTGCGGCGACGAGGGCCTCGTCCGGTTGACGACGGGAGGCGTCGACCTCCGATTCCACGAGGGCACCATGACGGGCTCCGACTTCCCTGTGGGCACAGCGACCCCTGTGCGCGTGGACCTCTACAACCTGGCCCATCGATTGGAACCGGGTCGATCGCTCGTCGTGATCCTGCGTGCCGGGGACGACTTCACGGGCCGCCACGATACCACGACCCTTGCGGTCACAGGCGCGAGCCATCTCATCGTCCCCGTGGTGGACG
>JBFILE010000446.1:0-3254 GCA_041599855.1 Thermoplasmatota archaeon | reverse complement strand
GCCCGGGCACGTGCGCCCAAGCGTGCGGGCCGGTGCCCGGGCACGTGCGCCCAAGCGTGCGGGCCGGTGCCCGGGCACGTGCGCCCAAGCGTGCGGGCCGGTGCCCGGGCACGTGCGGTGGAGCAATTGCGCGTCCCTTGGCGCCCACGGCGATGCCAAGTCCAGGACATTCGCCCGGCCAGGGGGTTCGCGCCCGGGCGAGGCGGCGCGGGTTGCGGGGTGAGGTGCTATCGAGGCGCGCGCAGCGCGCCGGGGCCCATCGCGGCCCGCGCAATCCGGTTACGATGGCACGTCTCGCGGCCCGCGCGACCCCTCCATGTCGGCACCCGCCGGACGGCGCGACGTCGGAGCGCGGATAGGGACGTCCACCTGTCGGTCCACACACGCCCCACAACTCGGCCCTTGGCGTGCGGGCCCAACCCCGGCCACCCCACATGGCGATGGCCGTTCCGTGGGCAACACCAATCCGATCCTCAGAGCCCCGTTTCCGTCGAGTAGGGGTCCGGCAGGTGGATGCGCTCGTATCCTCCGTCCTCGGTGAGGATGCTCATTTCGCCCCAGTCGATGGAGCCCATCTCGTAGTCGTCGAGGAGTTTGGTTCGCGCCCGCGCGCGCGTCGGCGGCGGCTCCATGATGGCGCGCTTGATCTCGTCGTCCGTCAGCATGCGGTCGACATGCCCTTCGTCCTGTGCCTTGTAGTAGAGGCCGCGGGCGTGGCTCAGTTCGCTGTACTGCTTCGCGGCTGCGATCTCCACGTTCTCGTCGCGTCCCTTCGTGTCGATCATCTTCTCGACCTCGATGAGGCGCATCACCCATTCGACCTTGCGCTTCAGGTCGTTGATGTTCCCCTGCTCAAGCTTGCCGAGGATCCACTCCCATGTGGAGAGTGCCTCCTTCTCACGGGACGTCTCGATGATGCCGCTCTCCTCGATCTTGGCGAGGTAGTACCGCTGGATGTCCATGGGCGTCACCCACTTGCCGTCCACGAGTTCAAGGCGCCACTGTTCGGGAGCGACCTGCTCGACCATGTGCCACATGTCGCGGAGCGGCTCCTTGAGTTGGGGTGCATCGTCCAGCATGTTGAGTTCCATCAACTGCAGGATGGCGCTCGTCGTGAACGCACGCAGGTGGATCACCGTCTCACTCATGACCGCGTCCCCGATGATGACGTGCAGCCGGCGGAACCGCGTCGGGTCCGCGTGGGGTTCGTCACGCGTGTGCAGGATGCCCGTGTTCGACAGGTTCCCGCCGCTGATCAATTCACTCGTGAGGTACGCACAGGGAGACAGGACGTAGCGCCGGTCGATGAAGTCGCCGGCGCCGCAGAAGCTGATGCGTGAAACGAGGTGGGGGACGAGGGCGCGGACGTAGGATTCCGGGAACTCGTGCTTCCGCGGCACGCAGTAGTTCTCGTGGGATCCGTAGGACACGCCGTCGGGGTCCGTGTTGTTCTTGAAGGCACTGACCTTGACCCCGTGGTATTCCTCCAGTTTCAACCGCGCGAGGTCCACGATCTTTTCGCCGGCCTTCTCGTACTTCACGAGGTCGTACGCATCGAGCACCTCGGGCGTGGAGATCTCGAGGTGGCCGACGTCGAAGTACGCGCGGCTCCCGTTCTTCAACCACTCGCCCTGGGTGGCGAACTGGCTTTTCCGGATGACTTCGAGGGCGAGGCGGTGGGGATCGATGCCGCGCGGATTCATCTGATGGCTGAACAGGGTGTACTCGTGTTCGGAGCCCATGATCATGGACTTCATCGGTGACGCACCCCCGTTTTTGAACCGGCCCTCGTTCGCGGTGCAGCATCGTTCCCGGACCCGTGCACGAGTTCGGCCTCAAGGAACGGTCGCACGAGGGCGTGGTCCGCTTCGAGACGGTAAAAGGTGCTGGCTCCAACCCTCCGCGTGCGGGCAATGACGCCGTTCGCGAGGAAATGGTCGACGACCTTGTAGGCGGCAGGGCGGGAAACACCGGCATTCCGGCTGATCTGGGTGATCGTGTAATCGAAGCCCCGGTGACCGGCGAGGAATTCGAGGATGCGCACCTCGGGATGCTCACCGAACAAGGACGTCAACGGTGTTGACACCATTGATTGAATGGGCGTCGCGAGAGTATATGATTGTTCGCACATGGGACGGATTTCGCTGTCCCCGCCACTGGTGCGCGGGTCAGCGGCAGGCCGGGCAAGGGGTCCCGGGCGGTGGCGCGGTCCGCATCTGGTAACGCTTGTGGCAACGGGGGCACTCGTACGGCACGCCGTTCGTTTTCGGAGTTGCGGGGGGTCGGCTGCGGACGGCATGAACCGGCGCGTCCGCGACCGACCCCGTTGCCGATGGCCCCGGACCGTATGGATCATCCGCGGTGGGGAGTGGCGCCGAAGGGGGCTGCGTGGCCGCGGCCCCACCTCCGATTCCGTATGCGGGGACCGGCGCTGACTCCTGCATCAGCCGGATCGGGTGACCCACGGCAACCGGGGGGCCCGAGCCGATGACTGCGTCATGGCCGGCCGAAAGGAGGAGCCCGCCCGCGACGATGGGAACCACCGTTCCGGCGCCAAGGGCTGCGATGCTGAGGGAACCGAGTGGCGTATCCCATTGGCCCATGACCATCATGAACGGGATCATGAAGACCGCGCCCGTGCTGATGAGGAGTGCGGCCCCGCCGCCGATGCTTCGGATCCGGCCGGCGGCGGTTCCTCCGAGAACCGCGTTCAATGCTGCTGCGAATGCAACACCGAGGAAAACGAGCGTGAATCCAATCGCGTAGATGATCACGCCGAGCATCCAGACGAAGAACGCTATGAGCAGGATGAGCCCCAGCGTAAACAGGATGAGGAGTGGACTCGACGTGAGTTCGGACGCCACCGCCAACATGGAGCGACCCGCGGCCATGAGCGGGAATCCTGCCGCGATGCCGGCAAGTGGGACGATGACGATGCAGGCCCGCCATAGGGCAAATCCGAGGCGCGCGCTCGGCGGCGCGCCCGACGGTGTGGGAACCGTGAACCCGAGGAACCAGAGGCGCCAGAAGGGAAGGGCTGCGGACGCCGCGTGTGAGGGAGGCAGGGCGGCCATGATGCGCGACGATGCCCGGCGCGGGACATGACATTTCCGGAATTCTCACGCGCGTGGGAGGCAGCGTCATGTTGGCAGCGACTGCGCCGATGGGATCCGCCTCGTGCCGCTCGCAGGTGTAGGGCCCAAGGACATGCCTGGAAAAATGAACGGCAGCCGGCATCGACCGGCCGCGGGGGG
>JBFILE010000445.1:0-3269 GCA_041599855.1 Thermoplasmatota archaeon | reverse complement strand
GACACGCGCAGCGATTCATTTCCCCAATAGCGCCGCGAACGCCGCATCGAACAGCGCCCCCCCGTCCTTGTGCCCGTCCATGATCTCGGGCACCACGACCACGTCATCGGGCAGATGCGTAAGCAATTCCTTCACGAAGTCCACCCCGTAATCGGAGTCGCTGAATGGCGTCCCTTCCCCGAGCCCGCCCTTGCCGCCGCGGGAGCCGTTCGCGTGGACGTGGGTGATGCGGTGGCCGAGGTCGCGGGCGAGGGCGCGTGGCACTTCGAGGGACCCGTTTTCGACGGCGAGGTAGGCGTGGCTCACGTCGAGGACGTAGCCGTCCACTTCCGACTCCACCGCGAGGAGGCCTTGGGGGATGCGGAAGGCGGCGGGGGAGATGCCGACGGGGCGGGCGTCAAGGGTTTGCACATCGTAGTGGGCGGGCATGTTCTCGAGGAGCACCGGAATCTCGCGCTGGAGGTTCTTGAGGGAATCCTGGAGGAACACGGGGTGCCCGCCCTGCGTCTCGCCGAACCAGACGCCGCCGGGGTGGATGATGAGGTTCTCGGCGCCGAGGCCCTTGGCGAACGCGGCGACGTCGGTGAGGATGGCGACGCTGGCGGCGCGTTCTTCGATGCGGGGGGAGGAGATGTCGAGGAAGTGGCGGATGCCGTCGGCTCCGAGGTACACTTCGGGTTGGTGGACGCGGAGGGTGAAGCGATCCTTGTAGGGGGCGAAGGCGTGGGCCGCCGTCTCGCGGTGCGTCTCAAGATCGCCGGGGAGCATCTGGTATTCGAGGACGGTGGCGCCATGGCGATCCGCGATCTCGACCATGGTGTCCACGTCCCGCCAGTGGGCCTTGATGCCGAGGCGCATGGGCGGCGCACGGCGGTCCCCCCATTTGGGGGTTTGCGACCGGTTTGCCATGGGGACCGGTGGGGGTCGGGGGCGGACACCCATCACCCGATGGGTAGGGGCAAACTCGAACCATAGGTGGCAACACTTATCATATCAGCGCGTATTGTCGGAAACGCAGCGAGGTTGGCAATTCTTCACTGCGCTGCACCAGGGGGTGTTTTCACTCGGCCGCCCCGCTCCTTCGGGGCGGCCGGCGGCCGGATCGTGGCCGCCGCAACCTCCTATGAGCCCTCCAATTCCGTACCGGGGCATGTTCGATGCCGCGTTCGACCTCGTGGTTGACGTGTGGATGGACGACACGTTCATCGGCACGGTCGACACGGGCTCGAAGCGGCCCGTGGCAGCCGCGTACCTCAGGGTCGCGTACACGACGCCGTCCCGGAGCGCGGGGTGCGCGAATGCCCCATCCACGCTCCACGCGTCCGTATCGGACGGGAGCGGCGCCATGCAGGGCATCTTCTTGCGTGTGGATGATGGAGGCTGGACGTACGATGGCCTCTCCCACGCCGCGATCCCGATCCCGGAGGGCGAGACCGGGCCACCGTGAAGGCGGTGGATCGCGTGGGCGCCGAGACCACGTGGAGCGACACGTTCCGGGTGGACACGCGCCCGCCCGACCTGATCGTGGAGGCGCCGTCGAACGGGCAGGTGCGCCCCCCGTACGTGGGCGTGACTGCGAGCATTGTTGTCCGACCCACGATCCTGGTGGCGGAGCCCATGGTGGCCCACGGCACGGCCGTGGATGCCGGCGCCGCCGCGGTGAAGGTGGACGCGTCGATGGACGGCACGCCGACCCCAGTTGCCGGGACGGATGAATGGCCAGACGGACCCGGTGGACCTCCCATTGGGCTTCCATACCCTGCGCGTCGCAGCCACGGACGCCGTTGGCCACAAGGTGACAAGGACGTACCCAGTGTGGGTGAATCTGGCGCCGGGGAGCCTCCCGTAGGCGAGGGGCACCACCCTCCGCACGACGGCGGACCCTCGGAACGACGCCGGGGGCCGCCGAACGCCGGGTGGCCCCGGCCACGCTCCCCTTCCAAACGTTTATGACCCAGCGCCGTTGTCGCCGGTTCGATCCGCCATGCGGTACAACGTCTGGTCCGTTCTGAGCCTCGTCCTGTTTGCGCTCGGCGTCATCTTCTATCTCTTCATGGGAGTCATGCACAGCGGCTGGACGGACACGGGCGTGTATGCGCTCACGTTCGTCCTCGTGGGTTTCGGAGCGGCGGGTGCCTACGCGGCGTCCCTCGAAGCCGAGAACGCGAACTGAGGCGACCCCTTTGGCTGTCGGCATTCCGATCGCCATCACTGCGCTTGTCGTCATCGTCCTCGCCGCCTTCATTCCGTGTCTCCTGTACCTGGAATGGGTGCGCAATCACGAGCAGACCGAGCGTGAGCCGTGGAGCGAACTCATCAAGATGTTCGCGTGGGGCGCATTCGTGGGGACCACGATCGCCCTCATCCTGAACACGGTGAGTGGCGAATACCTCGCGGCCGTGGTCGGAGCAAGCTTGGCGGCGGGCGTCCTCCTGCCCATCGTGATCGCGCCCATCGTCGAGGAGGCTGCGAAGGGTCTCGGGCTGCGTTTCGTGAAGGACCCGTTCATCGAGGAGGAGGACGGCATCGTGTACGGTGCTGCCGTCGGCTTCGGTTTTGCGGCGACGGAGAACGTGCTGTACGCCCTCACTGCGCTTGCCACCGGCGGCGTGGTCGCGTACGTGATAGTGGCGCTCCTGCGGACGTTGTCGAGCGCGCTCCTGCATGCCAGCGCGTCCAGCCTCCTCGGGTACGGGTGGTCGAAGCGGCGGGCGATGCGCCTCCACGGGGAGGGCACGATCAGCCTCGTGCCCTATTACCTGGGTGCGGTGGGCCTCCACGCGCTCTTCAACACGATTGCGGTGGCGGGCGGCATCCTTGTGGGGGGAGTCGCATTGTTCGCGCTCATCTCCCTGCCCACGGGCATCCTCATTGCGTGGGTTGCGATCATCCTTCAGCGGAAGAAGTTGAGGGAGATCGAGGACCTGCGGCATGCGCGGGAGGCGCGCCGCATCGCGGAGGCGACGCCGCCTGCCGTGGACCCGTATGCGGCGTACGCGCGGGAGCCCACGCACGAGCCCCATGCGCGCCCCGCGGAGTGGTCGGATGCGCCGGACCCCGGCTCCGGCGAACCGGAGTGGGATGAGCCGCCGCGGTGATGGGGGAGGCGCGGCGGGCGTTTGGTGGCCGTCGGGGGCAGACAACTCCAGATGAGACACCCCGAAGGGGCTGCACGCCGGGGAGGCTGGTCCGGATGCGGCTCGTCCCCGGAGGGCGCGTCCGACGAGGCAAGTCCCGGAAGCCGCGTTCGGGGGAGGCGGAGCGGGTGG
>JBFILE010000444.1:0-3276 GCA_041599855.1 Thermoplasmatota archaeon | reverse complement strand
GTGGTTGTACTCGTGGGCGGCTTGACCAGGCGCCGCGCTCATTAGAATGGTGGTGAGGGCTGCGAGAAGGATGATGATGCGCATTGAACGCCCGAACAGCATTCCAAATATAATTCCTTGGGGTGATAAATGGCCGTGCGAAGATTTCACATCGTGTATGTATTCGTGCTTCTCGACTCTGCTTCGGTGGAAGTTTCGCACGTTGCCGAGGGCGCGCCGCCCTTTCGAGGCGTTTGCTCCGGATGGGGTGCCGTGATTAGTGTCAAGCCGTGGGTCGTGTGAGGGGGCCGGGTGGCCACGCGGCAAATGGCGGTGGAGCGACCTGGGTGCGCTGCGGGGTTGCGTGTCGCGCACCGCGGTCCGGCCCTATGGCGTTGTGGTGGGGGCGAGCGCTGCGGCGCGGGTGGGTCGCGTGCTTATCACGCGGTGCATGTGGCCGGGGTTTCGTGAGGGATCCACGCACAGCGGGCGCCTTGATCATGCGCCCGCGGCGGCGGAGGGCCATGGGGGTCGGATTCCTGGGGTGCAAGAAATGGCTTGGGATGGGTGGGACGTGTTGAGGCAATCGCCCTCGGATTGACCCCGCTCCGCCGGTGCGGGCCCGGCCGCGTCGCCCCCGGTGCGGGGGCGACGTCGGCCGCTGCGGCAAATCCCGTTCACCGGAAGCGGCGGAACGCGACGAATGCGCCGGCGCCGATGATGCCGGCTGCGGCGAGGACGAGGGTGCCGAGTTCAGGGGTCGGGTAGGCGGGACTGGAGGGCGAGTATGTCAGGGTCGTGCTGCTCGTATCGAGTGGCCGGGTACCTGAGCACCCTTCTCCGCCAATCGCCGAGGCCAGGTAATTTCCTGCCCTAATGGTGAGTGATGGGGGCGTGATGTCCACGGAGGTGCTGCCCGCGGTCAACAGGTTGTCATGGAGGCTTTCGAGCCCTCCGTCGGCGCGGAGCTCAAAGACATAGACAAGCATGGTGTAGGCGCGTGCCGGTGTTTGGAACGTGAATGTGGTGCCGGTGAAGACGACGTCAGTGTTCGCTGGTTGGTTCGCCCCGAATACGATATAGTTGCCACATGGGAGGTCGAGGCTTCCGCGGTTTCCGGAGCCGTCGTTTGCCTGGATGTAGGTCGTGTAGCTCTGGGCCGGGCTCGAGTGGGCGTCGCTCGTGAACCGGAATTCGTTGTACTGGGGGGGTGCGCTGGCAAGCGCTGATCCCGCCGTGATGACCAGGGTCGTGAGCAGGGCGAGAAGGGTGATGATGCGCATTGGCCATCGGAATTTCCTGATAAATATAACCTTTTGCATCGATGGGTATCCGTGTGACCCGCTCGCATCGTTTAGGGATCCGAGCTTCTCGAACCTGCTTCGATGGAAGGTTGGCGTGCCGCCGAGGCTGTCATCGAGGAGAACGCTCCCTTCAAGCCTATATTGTCGACGGCATCCGTCTTGGATAGGGCCCGGATTGCGCGAGACGAAGGTGTCCTGGCCATATGCCGGTCCATGAGGTTCTGTCGTCTGCGACCAATTGCGCCATTTAAAAAATGCCAGTTCGCACCAACTTGATCCACACATTCGTCCGGGAAATGCGACTGGATCCTGTCGGGGTGGGGGGCCTACATAGACTGGGGTGGCGGAGGGTGACGGTTCCGGTGCCCTCGACCTTTTGCGGCGGCTGCGCGGGCCGGGGGGCTCCGGGCAGGGTGGTCCGGATCGGGAATCCGGGATCGGGTGTCGACCATATTCACTCGACACCATTCCGGCGTCGCGCGGCCCCGCCGCGCCCGTTTCTCGGGGCGGCGGCGGCCGTTGCGACAAGTCCCGTTCACCGGAAGCGGCGGAACGCGACGAATGCGCCGGCGCCGATGATGCCGGCTGCGGCGAGGACGAGGGTGCCGAGTTCAGGGGTCGGGTAGGCGGGACTGGAGGGCGAGTACGTCAGGGTCGTGCTGCTCGTATCCACGTTCGTGGTCCCAGTGCAGCCGAGATCGTAGTGCATGACGCCGAGGTATTGTCCAGTTGCAACGGTGAAGGACGATGGGGTCAGTTCAACGGACGTGCTGCCCGCGGAAAGGGTTCCCACGATTGTCTGGAAAATCGCCCCGCCGGAGTTGGTCCGAACGAGATCCACCCTGAGGTCATGCGCCCGCGCTGCCGTCGTAAATGTGAACGTGGTGCCGCCGAATGCGATATCGCTGTCCGCCGGCTCGTTCGCGAGCCAACCGAACCAAGCACCACAAGGAACCGGGGCGGTTCCGCGGGTTCCGGTGCCGGCGTTGGACATGACGTTGAAGTTGTACCCGGCGTTGGTTACGGTGTGGCCGTCGCTCGTGTATCGGAATTCGTTGAATTGGGGGGGTGCGGAGGCAACTGCTGAACCCGCGCTGACGAGCAGGGGCATGAGCAGGGCGAGGAGGATGATGATTCGCATCGGCCACCCGACCTTCGTGATAAATATAACCCTTTGGATGGATGGATGGCCGCGCCACATCTTCGCATCGCTTACGTGTCCCCACATCTAGTACCTGCTACGGTGGAGGCAATCGGGCGGCCGCGGACCATCCACGTCTTTCGTCGGCAATGCCTTCGGCTGTGTGGCCGGATAGCGACCCTGCGCGTCGTATCCTGGGTCAGGTGGCTGCACGCCAAAATGGCTCCGGGGCGGTCTGGGCACGTGGCGGCTCACTTGCGGCGGCCCGCGCGCCGGCCCTGTGACGTGGGGAATGTCGGAAGGGTCTGCGGCCCGAGTCGGCGGGGTACCAGTCAGGCGGTGAGCGGCCGGGGTTTTGTTCGAAGGGGTCCCGCGCCGTCCGCCTTGTTCGTTCGCGGAAGGGGATGCCCGCGTTCCCGTGACACGCGCCAAAGGGCCCGTCTTGGATGCGGGCTCCGTCGGCGCCGGGCCGCGCGCCTCCGCTCACGTTCACCGCGATGGCCTCCGGCGCGGTTGCCCGCTCACGCGCCATTTAGCTCCCATCAGCCCTGACTCGACCAGCTCTCGTCACCCACCGGGATGCACCCGAACCCGAGGGTCCGGATGCCGGCGTTGATGTCGTTCACGAAGACGACGCCGTCCTGGAGGACGGTGTCCCACACGTTCGTGAACGCGACGGCATCTGGGCTGCCGGTCGATCCGCCGACCGAGTAATGCGCAATCGGCGTCAGGTCGAGGGTGCCCGCCACGGGAAGGACCTCGACATTGCTCAGGTTGAACGCGTACATGCCTTGCCCGTAATGGCTCACGAACAGGAGGTCGTTCACGATCTGGAGGTTGTGCTGCGGGAGG
>JBFILE010000443.1:0-3278 GCA_041599855.1 Thermoplasmatota archaeon | reverse complement strand
TCCGGTCAGACGGAGCCGGAACTTGACACCGGGGCCGGCACTTCCCCAACGAACCCCTTGGTGCTCGGGCAGGTACCTCCCTGCCGGCCCCATTACCGGCGGTTCCCCCTCGAACGCTCGGCGACGGGTGTTGGCCCCGTTGCCGCCGGCCGCTGCCTGTCGCTGCCCGCTGCCTGCCGCCGCCACCGGTCTCTCTTCGTGCGCCTGCGCCGCCGGAGAATAAAGACGTCGCCAAGGAACCCGGCGCCCGCGGCCACAGCTGCCTGCGGGCTGAGGAACGGAATGCCGTCCGGGTCACTCGCGAACGTGGCATGACTGACACTCGTCTCGTCCGCCGGAATCTCGATCTCCTTCGCCATGAGCGTGCCGAAGTAGCGGTTGTTGTCCCCCACGATCTCGAGTTTGCCGGTGGGCGTGTCGATGGCGCCCGCGAAGCACCCATCGTCCCCGCCCCTGCCGGATGAGTCCTTCGTGAACGCGATTTCCTTTTCCGCGTGGAACAGCAGGCCGTCGATGAAGGGCATGTACCGGTGCGAGTCACCCTGGACCGTGACCTTCCCCGTCGCGACCACCGTGATGGTGCCGGTGACATCGTCGCCGTCAAGGATCGCGTTCCCGTCCACGTAGTACAGTCCGTGCAGCGTGCCCGAGTCGGTATCGTACTCGAAGTCGCCATCCACATATTGGTACAGGCTCCCCGAGAGGAGTGCGGCCCGGCCGCCGGGTGCGTAGTCATCTGCGTTGAACGTGAGCGGCGCGCCGTGGGCCCCCGTCCTGGTGAGGGACGCCACCGCGTTGTCCTCCGTGTTCGCGTCGATGTCCTTCACGTACGTGACGTGGCCGACGACGTTGTCGTTCCCGGCGATCTCAACATCCTCGTTGGAGTGGACGTTGCCGAGGCTGTTCTCGTCCCCCGTGACGCTGAAGCCGTCTTTCGAGCCGAGCGCCCAGAGCGGGATGCCCGCGTCGGGCGTGATGGCGCAGGGGTCCTGCGCGGCCCTGGACCCGGGAAGGGTCACGACGGCCGCGAGGAGCGTCAGGGTGATGAGTGCGGTTGTGGCCCGCCGCGACGGGGACTTGCCGGATGATGATGAGATGGTGCCAACCTCCTTGTTCGATTCTACCGGGATTCGTTGATGGAATGGGTGCGTGCCGGTGCGGGACCGGCGGATGTTGTGGGAACGCGCGGGACCGGCCTACTTCCTCCGCGAGCACGGGCCCGGTGGACCCGGACCTTGGCGTGTTTCCGGGCCAAGCCCGACGCAGCCACGTGACGAGGGTTCGGATCGGTGCCGGCAGGACGAGATGCCGCCGCACATTCGTCCACTCAAGGCGCGACGGTTCGCGCACGAGGCCAGCGATGCGAGGTATCCGCCTGCGAACAGGAGGCTGAGAAGGAGGGGGAAGATCGGGCGCGTGTAGATCTTGATCCCGACCAGCGGGAAGATGGCCACGGGGAACGCAAAGGTGAGGAACACCGGGAATTGTTCGATGCGGCGGCTCACATGCACGAGCCCCGGGATGACGAGAAGTGGCAGAAGGGGGCCGGACCCGCCCACCTGGCTCACGGCGAAGTTCACGAGGATGACCGGGAGTGAGCCGCCTTCGAGGGCGCCCGTCTTGTACTCGTCGATGTTGATGATGGTGCCGCCGGCCGCGTAGCTCCCGACGATGGGTCCGAGGGTGAGCGCGGCCGCCAGACCAACAAGGAGCGACGGTCGCTGACTGAGATAGCGGAGGGCGCGCCGGCCGATGGCTGCACGGTGGATGAGGTGCGCCATGAAGAGAACGATGAGGAATGCCGGCAGGAAGAGGACCATTCGGTGGGCGGTGGCAAGGGCGAACGACGTGCCGAGGAACACCAGCGCCGGCGCAGGCGGAGTCCCCGTTCCCCGATCTCCATGAGGGACCAGAACCAGAACGGCAGGATGCCGAGGAAGAGGCCCCGCGTGGAGCCGTTGAAGAATGTGAGCCAGTACACCTGCGGAGCCAGCGCGTACGCGAAGCCCGCGAAGAGCGCTGCGTCCATGCGGTGGAAGACGCGATGGGCAAGGAGCACCGCGCGCGAGAATGCGAGAAGGCCGGTGAGGGTGGCCACGACCCAGAGGCTCGCGTCAGGTGAAAGGTTTATCATGGACCGGACGGCGTGGACGAGTCCTGGTACTCCGCTTGATTGGCTTGCCGGGTACAGGCCGAACACGCTCATCGGGTGCACGACCCAGTTCATGCGCCCGAAGTCCATGATCGATTGGGCTATCGCCTGCCCGTACGGACCATCGGACCCGATGGTGATGGGTCGCGGGATCACGGGGGCCCGCATGCCGATCCATGATGATGGCGAAGCCCGCCGCAATGAGCCATAAGCCGATCCGCTCCATGCGGATCGGATCGCGCCGGCGAACGGGTCCCGACTTGGCAGACCTGCTGGTTCTGATGGGGGGGTCCACGGAGGCCCTCCACCGCCTTCGTGCGGTCGACCACCTTACCTCGTTTCCGGCGACCCTTCACGCCGCCCCTCCCACGATGGCTTCCGCAAGGGCGTCCGCATTCCTGGGCGAATACTCCTTCTCCACGATCGCGCGGTTCCGGGCCCCGTCACGCGCGCGCCGACCCGCGTCGCCCACGTACGTCATGAGTGCCTCACGCAGCGCACCCACGTCCTTCTCGGGAACAAGGATGTCCTGAACGATCTCCGGGATGCCGGCATGCAGGGTGCTAACCACCGGAAGACCGCCCGCCATGGCCTCCATGAGGGTGACCGGCAGTCCTTCCTTGACGCCGTCGGGCGCGGTTTCCGAGGCGAGGACGAACACGTCCGCAAGGGAGAACAGGAGGCGCAGATGCTCGTGGGGCGTGCTCTCGAACATGACGACCCGATCCTGGAGGCCGTGCTTCCTGATCATCGCCGGCACATCCACCGGGAAGTAGTCGGTGGTGGGGAATCCCACGATCCATAGTTCCCAGTCCCCCGGCATGTCCGCGAGGGCTGCGAGGAGCGTTTCGTACACTTTGCGCGCCGTGAACTGGCCCACGGTGAGGATGCGCACGGTCTCCCGCGGCGCATACTCGGCGGCGTCCACGAACAGGCGGATCACATCGATCCGGGACTCGGGCACCCCGAAGCCGTCCACCAGCATGCGCCTGTTGTGGTCGCTGATTGTCACGATGCGGTCGCACGCGGCGAGCGCTTCCAACTGGAGCGGCGGGTTCGGGTACCGCATCAGGTGCAGGCGATGCATGAGGCCCGGGTTGTCCTGGTGGTAGAGTTCGTGGGAGTG
>JBFILE010000442.1:0-3293 GCA_041599855.1 Thermoplasmatota archaeon | reverse complement strand
GAGGCCGTGGCGCCCGACCGGAGGTGCATGCCGCGGCGGTGTGGCTCACGCCGGAATGCCGGGTGGGGTGGGGGGTGGTCCCAACCTGACGGGAATCGTCCAGACGGGGGTCGCCATCTCGCGGAGGTGGTGCGGGTGGTCGAAGGTGTGCAGTGTGCAGGTCGCGACTCAGCCGCGCCGGGTGTGGGCGGGTGGGGACGACACCAACCGCGCGTACCCCTCGCGGCCCGCGTGATTCCGCCAAGGTGGCGCCCCCCGGGGCGGGGGGTGCAAGGGGTTTTGAGGCGCATGAGGCGCAGGGGCCCATGAAGGAGCGGAGGCCCACCACGGACACGGGAACAAAGAGGAACCGGGGAACGGGGGATGCCGGGCCGGGGGTCCGCACCCGGCGACCGGCCCTGTTCCCTCCCTGCCACTTACCCCGTGTTCCGCATCCCGGATGCAATCCCATTGATCGTGACGACGAGGGCATCCCGCAATGCGTCGCTTTCCCCGCGTCTTGCGCGGGCCAGGAGTTCCACCTGCACCACGTTCAGCGGATCCACGTACGGGTTCCGCACACCGATTGACCGGCGCAGGACCGGGTTCGCTTCGAGGAGCACCTTGTTCCCGGTGGTTTCGAGGACGACGGCGACGGTGCCCCGATACTGTTCCCGGAGCTCGTCGCCAAGCGCCCGGAGTTCCTCGTCCACGAGGCCTTCGTCGTAAAGGGTCGCAATGTCCGGTTCGGCTTTTGCGAGCACCATGTCCACCTGATCGAGTGTGACCCGGAGAAACGCCCATTCGGACGCCATCTTCTTCAACATGGCCGCGTCACCGGAGTCGAGGACCGCGCGTAGTCCGTCGCCGACACCGAGCCATGCGGGAAGGATGAGGCGGTTCTGCGTCCACGCGAAGACCCAGGGGATCGCGCGGAGGGTTTCCACGCCGCCGGTTCCGCCGCCCCGGCGCGCGGGGCGGCTCCCGATGTTGAGGTGGCCGAGTTCCTGCTCCGGCGTCGCCTGCCGGAAGTACGGCACGAATCGGGGGTCGCCGCGGACGATGCCGCGGTACGCGTCGCGGCTGGCTGCGGCGGCGCGGTCCATCACGTCCCGCCATTCCTTCGGCGGCGCCGCGGGTGGGGAAAGGGTCGCGCTCACCGTGGCACTCACGTAGCGTTCGAGGGTCCGGAGTGCGATGCCGGGGAGGCCGAATTTCGCTTGGATGACTTCGCCCTGTTCCGTGATGCGGAGGGACCCTGCGACACTGCCGGGTGGTTGGGCGCGGATGGCGGCATGGGCGGGGCCGCCGCCGCGTCCGGGGCTTCCGCCGCGGCCGTGGAACAGGGTGAGGGTGACGCCCGCGCCCTTGGCGGCAGCGGTCACGTCCTCCTGCCCGCGGTACAGGGCCCAGGATGCCGCAAGGATGCCGGCATCCTTCGCGCTGTCCGAGTACCCGATCATGACCTCCTGCCGGTCCCCGTGGGTGCGGCGGATGTGTTCGCGGTACCACGGGATGGCGAAGAGCGCGCGCATGGTTTCGCCGGCGCGGTCCAGGTCGTCGAGGGTCTCGAAGAGGGGAACGACCCGTTGCGGCATCGCCATGCCGCATTCACGCTGCAGGAGTTCGACGGCGAGCACGTCCGAGGGACGCTTCGCCATGGAGATCACGTACGCGCCGAGGCTTTCCCGCGGCAGGGCTGCTGCCGTGCGGAAGGTGTCGATGACGTCCATCACTTCGTCGTCACGGGCCAGGTCGCGGAACGGGATGAGGGGGCGTGTGCCTTCGAGTTCGCGGATGAGGAACGCCTGCCGTTCCTCCTCGGACCATTCCACGTAGGACCCGAGGCCCAGGTGCTGTGTGATGGCGTCGAGTGCGTCCGCGTGGCGTTCCGCGTCCTGCCGGAGGTCCACGCGCACGAGGGCGAGGCCGAAACATTCGACCCTTCGCATGGTGTCGAGGAGGGCGCCGTCGGCCACGATCCCGGCGCCGGTCGCGTGCAGGCTCTCATGCACGAGGGCAATGTCGGCTCGGAGCTCGTCGGTTGAGGCGTATGCGTCGGCGGGCACGGGCGCCGGATCGCCGGTGAGGGCGCGTGCGGCATGGTCCCGGGTGCGGATGAGCCGTTCCCGGACCTCCTTGAGGAAGGTGCGGTGGGGTTCGCGGGCGTCCCCGACGCGGGCACGGAGCGCGTCGGTCGCTTCCGTCATGGAGAGTTCGCGGCGGAGCGCGCGCACGTCCTTGACGAAGAGGTCGGCGGCGACCCAGCGGGCGGCCCACACCGCATCGCGGGTGACCTTCGGAGTGACGCGGGGGTTCCCGTCCCGGTCGCCCCCCATCCATGACCCGATACGGATGGGCGCGGCGGCAAGCGGAAGGCCGTCCCCGGTGGCACGGCGGAGGGCCGTGTCCAGGTCGCGGAGGAACACCGGGAGTGCGTCCCATAGGACACCTTCGATCACGGCATATCCCCACCGCGCCTCGTCAAGGGGAGTGGGTCGCTCGTGGCGGACCTCGTCCGTGAGCCACGTCGCCGTGACCTCGCGCCTGAGGGCGAGGACGAGGTCGCGCCGCTCCCGGGGCGTGAGGTCCGCGCGGTCCCGTGCGGCGAGGGCATCGGCGACGCGGGTGTACTTCTGGAGGAGGGTGCGGCGCATGGCTTCCGTGGGGTGCGCGGTGAGCACGGGCTCGATGGCGAGGTTCAGGACGGCGGCCCGCAGGGTGGGGGCGTCGATGCCGGATTCCATGAGGGACACGAAGGCGTCCTCAAGGCTGCCGCGTTGGGGTGGCGAGTCGGGATTGCGCAGGTGGTCGCGGCGCCGGCGGACGCGATGATGCTGCTCGGCCACGTTCGCGAGCGCGAGGAAGTGGGCGAAGGCGCGTGCCACGGTGACCGCATCATCCACGGGCAATCCTCCGAGGATTCCCCGGAGTTCGGCGAGGTCCTCGCGGCGCTGCTGCGCGATGTCCCCCGATGCGGCATCGCCGGTTGCCGGGTCCGCATGCCGCGCCCGGCTGCGGGCGCGTTTCGACAGCGTGCGCACCCGCTCGACGGTCGCAAACAGGGTTTCGCCCTCGTGGTCCCGGAGGGTGGCGCCGAGGAGGTCGCCGAGGAGTCGCACATCTTCCCGGAGTGGAACGTGGGGATCCGTCATGTCACGGGGGCATGGCGCGCTCCGTGGGAAATGGCTTCGCTCTCCGGTTTCGTTTCGAGGGGCGGGCCGGTCGGCTCAACTTGGCCATGCAGGGCCAAGGAGGTGCTTGTTGAGGGGCAACTGCGTGAGGGGAACCTGGAGCGGGGGCGGGCCGGTGGG
>JBFILE010000441.1:0-3318 GCA_041599855.1 Thermoplasmatota archaeon | reverse complement strand
TCGTTGCACGATTGTCCTTGCGTTGGCACTACCGGGGTGCCCCCCGGTGGCGGCCCCTCGCACGACCATTCCTTGCCGCGGCGTGGCCTTCCACCGACGGCCCCGTTTCCACATCGGCAACCCCGCGAAGCCCTTAAACCGGAGTCGCCCATCGGCGCCCGATGACGACGCGCGCGTCCTCGAAGCCGGCGCCCCACTTCCTCTGGGCATTCATGGCCATCGCCATCTCCATGCTCATCGTCGGCGGGCTCCTCGGCTGGTCGTACGGCGTCGTCCCTGAACGAGGATTGAAACCCGTCTTCGACTTCGAGCCCGTGACTGGATTCGAGCACCTCCACGCCCTCGCCATCGACCCCTCGGATCCCTCGATGGTCTGGGTCGCCACCCACGACGGCGTCGTCCGCGGCGTCAACGACACCGGCTGGGGCCGCGCCGGCATCGACCACCGCGACATCTACGCCCTCGCCATCCATCCCACCGACTCCCGCATCATGTGGTCCGCCGGCCGCGACGAGAGCGGCCTCAAGCCCACGGGATTCCGCACGTCCGAGGATGGGGGTTTCACCTGGGGCATCCAGGGACTCAAGGAGCACACGCTCTTCGCCATGACCGTGAGCCCCGTCGACCCCACCCACATGTGGGCGTACGAGCGCGGGATCGTCATCTCCAGTGCGAACATGGGCCTCGACTGGGGCACCGCCACGAACCGGCTGCCCCCCGTGAACGCCCTCGCCGCGGACGCCGCCGACGCGGACACCGTGTGGTTCGCCACGGAAGCAGGGCTCATGGTGAGCCGCGACGGGGGCCTCACCGCGGAAACCGTGCGCGCCGGGGACACGGTCGCCGTTGCCGCCCAGCCCGCTGATCCGCGCGTCCTCCTCATCGCCACCGGCCACGGCGAGGTTCTCCGTACCCTCGACAGCGGTGCCTCGTGGGTCCCACTCAATGCCACGATCCCGGGCGAGATCAGCGCCGTCGCCATCCACCCCCGCGATGCCTCCATCCTGTACGTGGGCACCCTCGAAGGCGGCCTCTGGAAGTCGGAGGATGCGGGAGCGAACTGGCGCATCCTCATGAGCCCGACTCCGTAAGGGCCAGGTCGCGGCGAACCCCCTTCACTCCGTATCCGGGGACCCTCACCTTGAAGGACCCGCAGGATTCCTTCCATCCATCCCACGGCGACCGTTGCCGCCGTGACCGAGGAGGCTTTCCATGCGCACCCTTGCCTACGTACTCATCGCGACCGTCATGGTCGCTCCCGGTTTCGCGACCCTCGCGTCCGCCGGACCGAACGCTCTCTATCATGCCGGAGTCGACGCGTCCTGGGGGAACACTCTCGAAGATGACGGCGAATCCGTGCGGGCACCCGGCACCGACCTCGACGGCGTCGCAAACCGCGTGACATTCCCGGGCCGCGAGCCCGGGGACGGCGGACGGTTCCTCGACGCCCGCGTCGGTCAACGCTTCAGCCAGGTGCACCTGTACTCCGGCATGATGGCCGCGGAGATCACCGGTCGCCCCAACATCCTGCTCCCCGGTCCCGTGGCCTCGGCGGCATGGTACGGCGAGTGGAACGACCTCAATGGCGACGGCGACATCGACGACATCCACGATGACGTGGGCTCCGGATCCGACGAGTTCGTCTGGCGCGGCCGGTCCAGCGGTCATGACGTCGCCATGCCCCACTATGTGCATCCGTACCTCAACACCAGCATCGTCACGCCCGCGAGCGGGTTCAACGGCATGCGCGTGTACGGCCTCGGTGACGACGCGCGATTCTATTCCACACGGTTCACGGATCTCACCGACACCGATGAACAGCATTGGATCGACGAAGGCCGGTCCTCATGGGCGATCACGCCCGGCATGGTCGACGCGAGTCTCCTCACCGAGATCCAGTTCGTGGTCGCCGCGGACGCGATCCAGGCAAGGGGCACGCCCCTCGGCTACGACCTCAACGATCCTGCCGCCGTCATCGACGTGGACCGCTACGAAACCCTGTCCCCCGAAGCCGAGGGATTGTACGCATCCGTGATGACGGCGATCAGCCCCACGTACCAGGAGATCCGCCGCACACTTGTCGCCATCGACGAATCCTTCGACGGCACCCTCGCGGACGTGCGAGATGCCGCCCTCGGCGCAGCAGGCGACCCCCAGACGACCCTCGCCACGCGGTACGCGCCGCCGGATCCGCGGGAACCGAACCACGTCCTCGACGACTACGGCGGCCACGCGATCTTCGGCGGCGTCGGAGACGTCGCCGGATCCTGGAACCAGTACCCCGGCTACCAGAGCGGGTACCACTTCTGGGTGGATGCCCGCGCCCGCATCATCTGGCACCCCGTGATCGATGTGGACACCGGACCCGCCGGTATCCACGTGAACCAAGGCATCCAAGGCGTGGACCTCAACTACGGCGTCACCCCTACCACCGCCACCGGGGAACGCCCGCACAACCGACAAGCGCCCGTCCTTTTCGGTCTCACATCCACGTACCGCGCGTGGTGGGACACCAGCGGCGACGGATTCCTCGGCGTCATGTGCGACCCCGATGACCCCGCCGCATGGGACGCGAACCGCAACACGTGCAAGGGATCCGAGATGTGGACATCCAGCACGAACGCAGGCCCCGGTGACAAAGGCGCAGGCCTCTGCTCCATCTCCGCCAAGGACGACGCCATCGTGATGCCCATCGGGGGCAACTGGCCCGGCGTCATCGTGATCCGCGACCACGAGCGCTACTCCAGCACCATCTGGCGCACCGCGGACGGCGCGCCGCCCGAAGTCCTCATCGACGCAAGCCCCGTCACCCTCGCGTGGCGCCCCTGCTTCGACGCGGGGTCCACCCGCGGCCAAGATCTCCTCCTCTTCCCGGGAGGAAGCCCCACGGTGAACATCCTCACCATCGTGAAGGCAACAAGCGGAGAATGGATCGACGAATTCGGCATCCGCCACGCACCGGAAACGGTCACGGATGTTGACGTCTACTACGCCATGCTGTGAGCCACCAGACCCGGTAGCGTTTGCGGAAGCGGAAGCGGAAGCGGAAGCGGAAGCGTTTGCGGAAGCGTTTGCGGAAGCGGACGCGGAAGGGGGTGCGGGAGCGTGAGCGTGAGCGTGAGCGTCAGCGTTTGCGATGGCGGCTTGCGGAAGGGGTGCGCTGGCCGCTTGGCCCCAGTCGCCCCTCAGCACACGACCATTGGATCGGGGCAAACGAGTGCAACGCCTTGAAAGCACGTGAGTGAGTGAGTGAGTCGGCGAGTCGTTGTGCGACAGCAGCCCGCGCACAGACGCACGACACAAGCAAGAAGTCGAGGC
>JBFILE010000440.1:0-3322 GCA_041599855.1 Thermoplasmatota archaeon | reverse complement strand
GCCGTCGAACTTGCTCTTCATCCAGCGGGTCAGCGGCGCAAACCGCCGATTGAATCCCACCATGACGGGCCGACGCACGGACGCGTTCCCGATGGCTTCCGCGACCGACAGCAACTGGTCTTCGGTGAGTGCGAGCGGCTTCTCGACGAAGACCGCCTTCCCGAGCCCAACTGCCTGGGCCGTCAAGGACGCGTGGGAGCCATGGCGGGTCAGGACGAATGCGGCGTCCGCCTTGTCATCCGCGAGGATCTCGTCACTGGAATTCGTGCAATACGAGAACCCGTATTTCTCGCCGGTCTGCTGGGCCGCGATGCCTGTGGAACTCGCGATGCCGTGAAGGGATACGCCTTCGCGGCTGGCGAGCGCCGGAAGCAGGGTCCCGCGGGCATATTGGCCGGCTCCGATCAGGGAGACCTTGACGACCTTGCCCGAAGCCGCCGATCCCTCGGCGACCGGTTCGCCGGACGCGGTCGCCGAAATCGCCACCCGTGCACTCACGCCGGAACGGACCGCGTCCTCCCCGGTTGGGACCGGATAGTTCAGGACCACGCCCATCACGGGTTCGGAACCGGAAAGGATCATCTCGTACGCATCGACCGCCTTGTCGAATGCGAACTCGTGCGAGATGAGCTGGGACACGTCCACGCTCTTGCGGGCGAGGAGGTCGAGGAAGGCGCCCACGTTCCGCTCGGCCGTCCACCGGGCGTATGCGACGGGGTAGTTTGCGTTCCCCGCAATGTACTGGCCATCGTACAACCCGGCGCCCCAGCCCCTCGAAACCACGAGTTCCAGTTCCTTCTCGTAGAATGTCTTGCGGGGCACGTCGAGGCCCGTGAGTCCCGCGGCGACAACCCGGCCCCGTTCCCGCGTGGCTTCCGCGGCAAGGTTCAACGGATCGTTGCTCGTTGTTGCGGCGAAGATGATCGTGGCATCGGCGCCGTGGCCCCCGCTGTGCTCGCTGCAGAGACGCTTGAATTCATCCGCATCGGCACTGGCAACCACGGCGCTTGAGGACGCGGCCATGGCCGCGGCCCGCGCCTTGTTCACATCGAAACCGATGACCGTGCACCCCGCCGCAACAAGGAGTTGCACGCAGATCTGACCGATCAGGCCCAGGCCGATGACGGCCACGCGGTGCCCGAGTTCGGCATGGGACATCCGGATGGCTTCGAGGGCGATGCCGCCGAGGGCGCAGAAGGACCCTTCCGCGAAATCCACGTCCGCAGGCAGGACCGTGCACAAGTTTTCCGGAACCGACACGACTTCGCCGTGCCCCGCGTAGCCCGAGCCTGTGCATGCCACGCGGTCGCCGACGCGGAGGTTCTGGACGCGGCTTCCCACGTCGATCACGACGCCGGTGGATGAGTACCCGAGAAGCACGGGTTCATCCAGCCTTCCCATGGCTTGCTGCCAGGCTTCCATGATGCCTTCCTTGCGGGCGAGTTGGATGACCTTGCTTGCGAGGTCCGGCCGGGCCAGCGCCTTCCCGAGGAGGCTCTTGCGGGCAAGATCTACCATGTAGCGCTCCGTGCCGGTGCTGACGAGGGATGCCCGGGTCTGGACGAGGACGTTCCCGGAACCGACGGCCGGAATCGGCACGTTGGCAAGGGTCAGATCCCCTTTTCGATAGGATTGGATCAAGCGTTTCATGGGTGGTAACCTCGGTATGAATCGGATTCGTCTGTGAATGGGTGCAGAGCGTGGACCCTCCTATGCAAAGGGTTCATTGATCCACCCGTGGGATTGGCAAGCGGCGTCCGGCGAGAACCGTGTTTCGTACCGGTCCCGTGCGGCGCGGGTCATGTCGGAAATCTGGCTCTGGATCATGCGCAGTGCCGCTGATAGATCCTTGGAGTCGAAGTCGTACCGGAGCACGGCGCCGGTGATGTCTGGCGTGACGTCCTGCGTGAGTCCCGGGATGTTCCGGACAATCACGGGGGTCCCTTGACGATATGCGAGGGGAATCACGCCGCTTTGCGCGGCCACGGTATGGGGAAGGAGCGTCGCAACGCTGCGGTCCAGTTCGTGGGCGATCGCATCATCGGTCAGCGGGCCAGCGCCTGCATTCTCGAAAATCGGTGAGTCGACGAGTGCCTGGAATCCAGAAGGCAACGGGGAGGATGAAACCAGCCGGATCTTCAGGCCGGTTGCGGCAAAGTCCGGATCTCGTGCCAGGTCGAGCAGAACGTCCGCCCCGCGCGCCTTGTTGAGGTGCCCCACCATGGTCAAGCAGTCCCGTGTCGCATTTTCGAGGGAGGCATCGGGGATGCAGAGTGGCGTCACATGCACGGGAACGGTGGCGCCGTGGAACCGGGCGCGGAACAGGTCCAGTGCGTGCTCCGATGGCACGAGGATGCGATCCGATGCGCGGACGAGGGCGGCCTGCAGCCAATCGAGGGCGAGGAGTTTCACCGCGGCTGGATAGCCGTACGCGCGCTTCTCCTTCACGTAGGGCTCGTGAAGCATGTGGACGACGTGGCCGGTCGGAGACGCCTTGCGGACTTCCCGGATGAGGCGGAGGTTGGCCACGTCGATGTTGTAGATCACGGTCACGGCCGGTTTCACTTCGGCCACGATCTTCCTCAGGGGGGCATTGGTTGGGCCCCCGGTGAAATGCACGGTTTCCTTGGCAAAAACGTCCGTGGTCGCGTATTGGCTGGCAAGCAACAGGGCCGGTTCGTACCCGAGGCGCCGGTAGACGCCCGCCAGCGCGGAAAGCTCCTTGGCCAATCCAACCGAGAAGTGCAGGCTGGAAATGAGTACAACCTTACTTGGCATCGCGCCTCTCCTGATCCTGCGGGTCGGTGAACCGTTCACAGAATTCGATGGTCTGTTTCGCGACGGCATCCCAGGTGTAGCGTTCCCGCGCGAGGGCCTTGGCACGGCGCCCCATCTGCTGCCTGAGTTCGGTGTTCTCCAAGATCCTGACCAATGCGTCCGCGATAAGCGAGGGTTCGCCCTCGACGATTTCCCCGGCTCCCTCGTCCGACAGTTCCGGCAGGTTGCATTCTGGCGTCAGGACCATCGGCAAACCCGCCGCCATTGCCTCCAATGCTGCAATCGGGTGGCCTTCGCTTTTCGATGGCAGGCAGAAAATCGAGGCCGTGGCAAGGAGTTCCGCCTTCGTTTCCGCAGAAACAAAGCCTGCGAACGTGATCACGTTGTCCAAGCCGGACGCCGTCACGCGGTCCTGCAACATTTTCAGGTACTTTGGTTCCTCCGGAACTCCCGCAATCGTCAAACGGGCGCCCGGCAGCTTCTTGTTGACAATCTCGAATGCCGCAAGGAGGCGTTCGATGCCCTTTTTCGGATGGATCCGACT
>JBFILE010000439.1:0-3334 GCA_041599855.1 Thermoplasmatota archaeon | reverse complement strand
GTCCACGGGGCGTCGCCCCACGGGTGCCGCCGCTTGGTTCGCGTGGCTGGGTCCCACGTCGCGGCCTTCTCCCATTCGGCTTCCGTGGGGAGGCGCATACCGGCCCACCGGGCGTACGCATCCGCTTCGAACCAGCTCACGTGGATCACGGGTTGATCGAGGGGCAGGGGCACCGTTTCGTCGGCTTCGCGGATGAACCATTCCCCGTTCGCGTCCCGGGACCAGAACTTCGGGTGCGACCACCGGTGCACCATGCGCATGTCCCAGCCGTCCGGGTCCCAGAGGTCCTCGTCATCGTAGCCGCCCGCCTCCATGAACCGCAGGTACTCGCCGTTGGTCACGGGCGCCTTCGCGATGCGGTACGGCGCCAGTTCGACATCGTGGGCGGGACCTTCGTTGTCATAGATTCCGGTGCGCTGGGTGGCCCCCAAGGGGAACGGGCCCCCGTCCACGACGGCCATGCCCGAGACCTTCCCCTGCGGGGCCGGCTTCGGGACGCGAAGGCTCGGCGTGTACCGGCCGGGGATGAGTTGGAGGGTGATCAGGATGTTCTCCTGATGCTGCGCCTCATGCTGGACGATGAGGTCGTACACGAAGCCGTCCGCCAGGAGCGGATCGTCGCTGTCCAGGTCCACGTTTGCGAGGGTTTCGAGGACCTTGGCGCGGACGCGGTCGCCGTAGGCGCGAAGCTCCCCGATGTCCGGGATGGGGAGTTCGGCACGGGTCGGGCGGGGCTGCATCTCCGCGTCCCATGTGGGATCGTACTCGTTGGCAACGATCTCCTGGATCGGGCGGCCGCGGCGCAGGTCATCCTCGGACAGCGCATCGCGGCCGTGGAGCGCCCGCACAAGGAAGAGCTCCTCGAAGTACGGGATGTGCCCGAGGTCCCAGTTCACGGGGCCCATCGTGGGCTCATGGACCTTGACCAGGTCCGTATCAGACACCGTGGAAACGATGTCGATGGTCCGGGCGCGCATCTCGGCGAGCGCCGCCTCGATCTCCGGCTTCCGCCGGTCCCCGGCTCCCGACCTTTTGGCGGGCTCGCCCTTCATCGATGCGGTCCACGTCGCCTGTCCGGGATAACGCTTTCCGCTCCGGGCATTCCTTGGTGTCGAACGGTTCTGCGCGGCTTCCCACCCGGGTCTCCGCGCCCGCCTCCTGCCCCGTGCAACAGGCCCCCCCGGAAGGCCGCCCCGAAGGCCCCGTCCTTGACTCAGCCCCGTCGAGTCCCTCCCCGCGCGAAGCCGGGTTTATGCCCGATCACGGGTTACGGCGGGCTGTGCCCAAGGAGGAGATGTCGAGCTTCGACGTGTTTGCAGCGGTCCAGGAGCTCTCGGACCAGCTCGTCGGCGCACGCATCGACAAGGCGTACCAGCCCACCCGCGAAGAGGTCCTCCTCCGCGTGCGCGTGGACACGGAGAAGGCGGGGGACGAGGGTCCCAAGCGGGACCTCGTGATCGGGCCCGGCCGCTACGTGTACATCACGCGCGTCCCCCGGGACAATCCGCAGAGCCCCTCCCAGTTCGCCATGATGCTCCGCAAGAACGTGGGGAACGGGCGCATCCTCGCGGTCCGGCAGCACGGCTTCGACCGCGTCATCGAGATTGACATCGGCAAGCGCGAAGGCATGTACACCCTCATCGTGGAACTCTTCCACGACGGCAACATCATCCTCGTCCAGCACGGCCGCATCCTCGCGTGCCTGTTCCATCAATCGTGGGCGACGCGGCAGGTGCGACCCGGCCGCGACCTCGAGTACGCGCCCAGCGGACCCGACCTCCACACCATGAATTTCGACCAGTTCGCGGCCACGTTCCGGGAGAGCGACGCGGACGTGGTGAGGACCCTTGCAACCGGCATCGGGATCGGCCCCCTCTGGGGGGAGGAGGTCGCCCTCCGCGCCAGCGTCCCCAAGAACCAGAAGGTGGCGGACACGTCCGCAAGCGAAGTCAGCGCCCTCTGGGAATCCCTTCGTGGGCTGTTCGAGCGCGTGGAACGCATGGACCTCGAACCGGTCCTCGTGAAGGCGTCCGACGGCGAGGATGCGGAGAAGCTGGACGCGACACCGTTCGAACTCCGGGTGCAGGAAGGACGCTTCCGCGAACGCAAACCCACGTTCCAGCACGCCCTCGACGCTTACTTCTCGAAACATGTGGAAGTGTCGCAGGCGCCCCGTGAAGACCCGCGCGTCCGCAAGGTCCGCGACATCCGCGAGAAGTTCGAGCGGCAGGTGGCCCAGATGGAGGGCGCCATGGGCAAGTTCGAGAAGGACGAGGCGGACGCCCGCGAAAAGGGGGACCTCGCGTACGCCCACTTCGACACCGTCGCGAAGACCCTCGATGCCATCGTGAAGGCGTCCCGCGAGAAGGGATGGGCCGAGGTGCAGAACCGGTTGAAGGAGGCCCGCAAGGCGAAGTCGCCGGACGTTGCCCACATCGAGTCCGTGATCCCGGCGGAAGGCATCGTCACCCTCGCGCTCCCCGATTCCGAAGGGAAGACCGTGCGCCTCCGCCTCGACGTTCGCAAGAACGTGCAGGAGAATGCGGAGAAATACTACGCCCGCGCCAAGAAGATGAAGGACAAGCGCGCCGGCGCCGTGAAGGCCCTCGTGGATGCGAAGAAGCGCCTGGAGAGCGTCTCGGCCGAGGGCGTCGAACTCCTTGAGAAGCTCACGGCGGATGCGAAGAAGGCGCCTGCGACCCGCCAGTTCTGGTTCGAGGCGTACCGCTGGTTCCGCACCTCCGACGGCCTCATCGTGGTGGCGGGCCGGGACGCAGGCGGCAACGAGAAGGTCGTGAAGAAGCAGCTCAGCGACAGTGACCGGTACGTCCACGCGAACGTGTCCGGCGCACCGAGTTGCGTCGTGAAGGCGGCCGGCGGCGAACCCCCGGAATCCAGCCTGGAGGAAGCGTGCCAGTTCGCGGTCGCCATGTCGAAGGCGTGGAACGCCGGATACGGTGCCTCGGAAGCGTACTGGGTACTGCCCGCGCAGGTGTCGAAATCCGCGGAAGCCGGAGAGTACGTGGGCAAGGGTGCATTCGTCATCCGCGGGAAGCGCAACTACGTGACCTGCCCGGTCCTCGCCGCCATCGGCGAAGTCGAGATCGACGGGCACCGCAAGGTCATGGGCGGGCCCGTGAGCGCCGTGCAGGCGCAGGCGAAACGCTACGTGATCTTCGCGCCGGGCGACACGAGCAAGAACGTGATCGCGAACCGGCTCGCGGAGCGCTTCCACGTGCCCGTGCAGGAGATCCAGACTGCGATGCCGCCTGGGGACGTCCGGGTCATCGAGGCGAAGGGTCTCGAATTGTGACCACGGGCTGGCGCGTCAATG
>JBFILE010000438.1:0-3340 GCA_041599855.1 Thermoplasmatota archaeon | reverse complement strand
TGGCGGCGGCGCGGAGGGGGCCGGAACGTCCCATTGGGCTGCGAGTTGTTCCACGGGATTTCAAGGAACCGGTCGTACGAGGGGGCATGGCATCGCCGAGCGCGGGAGGGGGCCATGTCCGGATTGGAGGGGTCATCGAAGCCCGACGGGGTGGATGGGCCCCGGCGATGCGCTGCCGTTCCGTGCGACGGGTCCCGGCGATGCCGTGCGGTCCCGGGTGATGGGTCCCGGCGATGGCCGGGCGTCCCGTGCCTGGGTCCCGTCCCATCTGCATCCGGGTGCGCCTATGGCCCATGGCACCCGATTCCTGATCCGCGTGTCCGCTCTATTCCATGCCCCACGGGTGCCAGGCAAGCCTCCCGGCAGAGCTCCCGCTGGCCCCCGCGGCAGGCGCGGCTCCAAGCTTCCTTTATGCGTCATGCGGCTCCTTGCGGCGGCCGATGACGATCGATGTCAAGCCGGAGTACGCGGCGATTCTCCGGGACGCGGGCCTCGACACGGAACTCGTGGGCGCAACCGACGGGTCCGACTGGTTCGCAAATGGCGACTGGCTCACCGTGACGACCCCCGTGGACAACACGCCCATCGCCCGCGTGAAGCAGGCGACCGAGGACGACTACGAGAAGATCGTCCAGAAGGCGGAGGCGGCATTCCAGAAGTGGCGAACCCTCCCGGCCCCCCGCCGCGGCGAGATCATCCGCGAGATCAACGAGGAGGTCCGCGCCCGCAAGGAGGCCCTCGGCAAGCTCGTCAGCCTCGAAGCCGGCAAGATCGTGCAGGAAGGCATGGGCGAAGTCCAGGAAGTCATCGACATCGGGGATTTCGCAGTCGGCCTCTCGCGCCAGCTGTACGGTCTCTCCATGCACAGCGAGCGGCCCGGCCACCGCATGTACGAGCAGTGGCACCCCCTCGGCGTCGTCGGCATCATCAGCGCCTTCAACTTCCCCATCGCCGTCTGGAGCTGGAACAGCTTCATCGCGGGCGTGTGCGGCGACACCATGGTGTGGAAGCCTTCGTCCAAGACGCCCCTCGTGGCAATCGCCATGAGCCGCATCGCGAACGACGTCCTCAAGAAGCACGGCCACGAAGGCGTCATGACCCTCGTCGTCGGCGCGGGCCGCACCGTCGGCGAGCGCATGCTCCACGACCACCGCCTCCCCCTCATCAGCGCCACCGGCTCCTGCCGCATGGGCACCCGCGTGTACGAGTCCGTTGCGAAGCGGATGGGTCGCGCGCTCCTCGAACTCGGCGGCAACAACGGCATCATCGTCACCGAGAACGCGGACCTCGACCTCGCCACCCGGGCCATCGTGTTCGGCGCCGTCGGTACCGCCGGCCAGCGCTGCACCTCGACGCGCCGCATCATCGCGCACAAGTCGATCGCAGGCGAACTCAAGCAGCGCCTCGTGAGCGCGTACGGCACCGTGAAGATCGGGAACCCCCTCGAAGACGGAACGCTCCTCGGCCCCCTGGTGGACGAGGGCGCGGTCACCGACATGATGGCTGCGGTCGAGAGTGCGAAGAAGGAGGGCGGCGTCGTCGTCGCGGGCGGCACGCGCCGCGAGGACATCGGCCCCCTGTACGTGGAACCCACCATCATCGAGGCGAAGCCCGAGATGGACATCGTGAAGACGGAGACGTTCGCGCCCATCCTGTACTTCATGGAGTACGATGACCTCGAACAGGCCATCGGCATCCACAACAACGTGCCGCAGGGTTTGTCGAGCGCCATCTTCACCACGAACATCCTGGAAGCCGAGCGCTTCCTCACGGCGGCCGGCAGCGACTGCGGCATCGCGAACGTGAACATCGGCACCTCCGGTGCGGAGATCGGTGGCGCGTTCGGTGGCGAGAAGGAGACGGGTGGCGGCCGCGAAGCCGGCAGCGACTCGTGGAAGCAGTACATGCGCCGCCAGACGTGCACCATCAACTACACGAAGGAACTGCCCCTCTCGCAGGGGATCAAGTTCCACGTGTAGGCGATGAACGCAAGCCACGCGCCGGAATGGCGCGTGGCTTGCGCCTGATGTCTCGCGTCCCGTGCGCCTTGATCCAGCATCACGCCCCGAACCACTCCGCGAACCGTTCGCGCTCATAGTCGAGCTTCGCCTGATACCATTCCTTGGACGGCCCTTGCAGTTCCACCTTGGGCGCAGGCATCGCGAAGAAGTCGCCCGATACGAAGATGGCCTTCCCGCCGCCGGTCTCCAGGTAGCAGCCGCCTTTCCCGTCCATGCGCGCGGTCTCCTCCTTCAGCAGGATGCGGCGTGCGAGGTTCTCCGCCACGACGCGCCCTTCCGCCTCCGCGAAGACGCCCGCCTTCGGGACGGGTTTCCCGCTCGGCGTGATGCCGGCCGTGCAGTCACCGATGGCATGGGCGCGTTGGACGGTCTTCGGCACGCCCGTGGCCGGATCGATCGGGATCCATCCGCCTTCCCCCGCGAGGGCGCTTTCGGCCACGATACCGGGCGGGCGATGGGGCGGGACGAGGGCGAGCACATCGTATGGGATGAATTCCGCGTCGGCGTCTCGCTCGGCGGTCGTGCCGGCGCCGGTTTGCGCAGGCTCCAGCAGGAGTCGTTTCCCGGCCCCGTCCACCCGGGCGATCTTCACGCCGTTCCGGAATCCGATCCCCGCATCCTCCAGGTAGCCTTCGAGGACGCTCCCGCATGAGGGTCCCGCCACGGGCAGCGGGTGGGGTTCCGGTGTGACGATGTCGATGGTGAACCCGTCGCGGACCCCGCGGGCCCGCAGCCACGAATCGACGATGAGCGCGGCTTCGTACGGGGCCGGCGGGCACTTGAACGGAGCCGAGTGGATGGCGATGAGGATGCGGCCCGAGGTGCGGCCGGCGATGGCGGCGTGGAGAGAGCGGACTCCGTGGGGCGAGTACAGGTTGTACGCGTCGGGTGCGCCGTCGAAGCCCGGGACGAGGTCGGTGCGGAGGTCCGCGCCGAGGGCCACGACGAGGTGATCGTAGTGGACGTCCTCGTTCCCGATGCGGGCGCTGTGCTCGCCGATTCCCAGGTCCTTCACTTCGCCACGCATGACCTTGATGCCGTGCTTCGTGAGGCGGCTGAGATCCCTTGTGCCTTCGCCCGGTTGGCGCCTGCCGTCAAGGAGCATGAGTTTCGTGAGGCCCATCTGGAACGTCGTGCCGCGGTCGGCGAGGATCACGTCGTGGATGGGGGGAAGCCGCGCGCGGAGGGTGGTTGCGCAAGCGATGCCACCGAACCCGCCGCCGACAATGAGGACGCGCACCATGGAGGCGGGGAAGCGCGAGGGGGTGGGTAAAGGAATCGGGGCGGCGGCGGCGGCGCGCGCCCGGCGGCCGGCGGCG
>JBFILE010000437.1:0-3350 GCA_041599855.1 Thermoplasmatota archaeon | reverse complement strand
TGGCGCGGTGGGGTGCCGGTCGCGCCGGCGGCGCGCCGGGGGTGGGCTGGGGGGGCCCCGACGATCTCACCCACCCCTCGCAGCCCGCGTGATCCCGTCAAGTCGGCACCCCCCGGGGCGGGGCCCCCGGGTCGCGTCGGCGCCCCACACGAAGCCACGAAACCTTCACATGCGTCGGGTGCTTGGGACGCCGTGGCCAAGCTTCCTGCGCGGGAAAAGGTGTTCGTGCTGTTCTTCCGGCGGGCGAACCCGGATGAGGTCCTGATCGTGGAGCGGGTGGTGAAACGCGCGACCGTGCTGGGTTTGCCGTCGATCGAATCCGAGGCGGGGGAGTATCCGCGGGACGCAGCGCTCCGCCTTGCGGAGGACATCGTGGACGGTGAGCCGATCGGCGAGGACAAGATCGGCGACATCGCGACCTACCGGGTGAAGGCGGGTCCGCGTGCGGGTGATTGGACCGAGCGGTTCCATGCCGTCGAGGTTGCACCGGGGTCCTCCGCGCTGGAGGGCGAGTGGCTTCCCCACTATGATGCGAAGGCGCGCGCGGGTGCGGATGCCCCGCGGGTCCGGGCCGCCATTGCCGAGCTGAGGGAACTGGCCCGGTTGAAGCCGTAGCCGGACGGATAATCAGGCAGCACGACAGCGGAAATCCCACGCGTCCCGTGGCACGATGCCACGCTGCCCGAATCCGGCGGGATCCGGGAGGGGGGCCCGATCCCGGGCTGTCGGGCCGTCCGAGTCGGCACGTACCGGTACTTCGGAATTTGACGAAAAGCCGATAGCCGCACCGGTGCGGTTGAAGTGGCATACCCTCGCAGGGCCTCTGCCGGTACGGAGGCCCAATCCCATGCATCGCCCTACCTCGGGAGCGCGCGCGCTTTCGCTCGCTCTCGCCCTCGCATTCCTCACGTCCGCCGCGCCATCGGTGCTCGCGAGCCATCTGACCGTGGACCGCATGGTGTTCAATGACGGGGTTGCGACCCGGGAGGATGACGGGCTCACGTTCTCGAGCACGGGACACATCTTCGACGGGATCGTGAACAAGGTCACGTTCGGCGGCACGCCGGGTGATGGCGGCATGTTCCTGGATGCGCGGCTCTCGAACACGCTTGCGCCGGGCCCGGCACAGGACGGGTTCGCGCTGTACCCGGGAAGTTATTTCGCGCCGGCCACGGGGCGGGCGGATCTCCTCATGCCCGGGCAGTACACGTCGAGTGCGTGGTACGGCCAATGGAACGACCTTGATCAGGACGGCATCATCGATGACGTGCACGATGCGCTGGCGGCGGGCGATGATGAGTTCGCGTGGCGCGGGCTGGGGTCCGGTGAGACGTCGGTCACGATCGTGGATTTCGTGGTGCCGCTCTCGTGGGAGGGTGGCTTGTTCTCGTACGGTCCGAAGATCCGGGGCACGTATGCGGCGCAGTACAACCGGGGGAGCGAGATGCTTGACCGGACGGCGCACGAGAATCCGGAGCAGGAGTGGGTGTCGCGGACCAAGTGGGCGAACGCGGATGGCGGGTTCCTCATGAGCATCCAGCATCTCACGGTGGCGGGTGCGGCGGCCGCGGCGGCAATCGAGGAGGAGTACGACATCTTCGACCCGGCGGCCCTCGTGGACGTGGACCGTTACACGGGGCTTGGCTCGGATGTGGAGTCCCTGTACCTGGCGGCGATCGACATCACGTACCCGTTCCAGTACTCGGATGCGTTCTGGCGCATCGAGCGGCCCATCGAGCAGGAGTACGTGACCCCGCGGCGGGACGAGGCGGATGCGTTGGTGGAGGAAGTCTCGAACGAGGCTCCGGACACGGCGGAGGCCATGGCAATGGTGACCACCCTCCGGTTCACTGCGACGGGTCTCGGGTTCAACACCCTTGATGATCGTTCACCGCTCGAGCCCAAGGAACCGAACACGGTGGAGGATGATTTCCAGGGTCGTGCCTGGTTCGGCGGCGTGGGCGACGTGGAAGGGTCGTACAACTCGTACCCGGGGTTCGTGGGTTCGTGGCACCTGTTCTTCAGCGCGTGGCCGCGGACGACCTTGTGTGCGGGCGTCTCCTCGCAGGGAACCCCCGTTGCGTATGAGGCGACTCCGGCATGCCAGGAAATCATCGAGGACCCGCTCGCAAGCTACCTCATCGATCAGCGGTCGAGCCAGATGGTCATGAGTTTCACGTCGAAGACGTTCCTGTGGAATGACCTGAACGGGGACAGCGCGCCCGGGGCCGGATGCGATCCGACGAAGCCGGATGGCGGGTACGATGCGGAGCGGAACACGTGCGATCGGTACGCGGTGAGCCGTAGCCAGCAGTACACGACGACGGCGAGTTGGGAAAGCCATGGCTCGTGCGAGACGGCGAAGGCGAAGGCCGGCACGTTCACGGTCCAGCCCATGGGCGCGGATTGGGTGGGTGCGGTCCTCGTGCGCGACCACCATTTCCCGACCAAGAGCGCCACGGGCACCGCGCCAGTGGTCCTTGAGGGACGCGAGCCCGTGACCTTGCGGTGGAAGGACAACTGCGAGAATGACGGGTACTTCATGAAGAGTCGGGATGCGATCGTGTTCGTGACCGGGGAGACCACGTACCCGTTGCGTGTCGAAAGCCGGCAGGGCATGGATGCGTTCCGGGACGTGGAGAACGGGATCGACAACTACGACGAATACGTGGTGGACGTGGACTACATCCCGCCGGTGTTCTGAGGTGCCGAGGCCACGATGACGCGGCCCCCGGAAGGGCGGGGGCTGCGGGCCGATTGCGGGCGGCGGCATTCATCGCGGAATGGTGGTCTGCGCCGTCCAACCCATCAAAGGCGCCGTCATGCCACCGACCCGGCGGCTGCGGGCGGGGGTGCAGGACGCGCCCGCGCGAAGCGCGGCGCCTCGGGGGCGGGTGGCGGGTAGGCACAACGATCCCGCGACGTGCACTCGGCAACCGCACGAACGCCCGAATTCCGCCGCATCCACCATCAACTGACGGCGTGCAGTCGGGGGACCTCAGCGCTCCCTTTCACCGGTGTTGATGAGAATGCCGGGTTTGGAGCGGTTTCCGGTTGTCTGGTATGCGCGCTGATTTTCACACAGAGCGCACAGAGTCACGGAGCGCACAGAGGTGGTTGAAAGCTGCGGACGCCGCGGCGAGCAGCCCATTGGTGTGCAGGACGGCGCCGTCCGAGGCGCGGCGCGTCGACGGCGGGTGGCGGGTGGCGGTTCGGCCCCAACAATCCCACAATGCGCGCCAGGCAAACCCTGCCATCGCGCGAAACCGCCGGAACCCCAACAGGCAACGCTCGCAGCGCGATCGCACCCCCGGAAATCCGCATCCCCATCTCCAAACCAGCGGCGGCGG
>JBFILE010000436.1:0-3350 GCA_041599855.1 Thermoplasmatota archaeon | reverse complement strand
CGGAAACGGCTACAAGTACGTGTCCAAGCTCTGGCACACGGTGCCCAGCGTCGTCATGACGGCCGTGCTCACGGCGCACGTCCTTCTCAACCTGACGCTGCTGCTCGGGTACTTCCGGGCGCGGAGCGCGAAGGCGGCACGTGCCGTCGATCGATCCGTGGCTGCGGATGATTGAGGGCTGGCGGGTTGCCCGCCGGATTCATTTCCCCCTTCCCGCGGGTCATCCTGGTGTCCATACACTCCGGCCCGCATCGCGCCCCCAGTCGCGCCTAACTCCGCCCACCCGTCCGGACCCGAGGCGGCTTGCGGCCTACAAACGTACATTCATACAGTTGTACACATCCGCGCCCCGGCCCGCCAGGTCGCGGGGTGGCGGCCGTGTCGAGGCAACGACGGGCTTAACAATGCCCGTCCAGGTGCGGCACACGGAGGCGCGCAGGACATGACCTGGGAAACCACCGCCGCTGTCCTGACGCCGGATCCCGGGTTCACGGACGCCCGCCGGCAACTCCATTGGGCCGTCCGCCTCGTCGCCGGCTTCGGCGGTGATCCGGCAGCGCCCGACGACAAACGGGGCCGTCATGGCCTTGCCTGGAACACTGCACTTGGCGCCCTCGTCACGGCCCTTGTGGACGCCGGGAATGGCGTCGGCTTCCGTGCCGGACTCCGCATCGGGTACGCAACCCTCGTCATCGTGGACGGGAACGACATCGAACGGGGGTCGTTCCCGCTCGATGGGCGCACGACGGTGGAGGCGGTTCATTGGCTGCAGGCGGAATCGGTCCGCCTGGGCGGGTATCCGCCTGCAGGGTCA
The DNA here is from genome assembly GCA_041599855.1 of Thermoplasmatota archaeon. GTDB lineage: Archaea > Thermoplasmatota > SW-10-69-26 > JACQPN01 > JAJPHT01 > JBFILE01. Next base: position 2,536 of record JBFILE010000436.1, on the reverse strand, counting down.
TTGGCACCGATAACGCAGGGCGCCGATGACCACCCGGTCGCCGCCGGAAGCCCGTTCGATTTCGGGGACGGTGAAGGCGTCGGCGAACTTGCCAAGTGGTTCGGGAACGCCCATCACATCCTTTCGACCTTGGACCTCGGGGTTCGAACTCCAGCCCCCATCCGCGGGCGGCCGCATGATTTCGACATGGCGGTGCAGGTTCCGTTGGGCCCGGACCCGTCGGGCGGGAAGGCGCCGTCCATGCGGCTCGGGATGTCGCCCGGCGACGCCTCCCATGATCAGCCGTACTGGTATGCGTTGCTGGGGCCGAAGCCCGACACGGGGAGGGATCTGCCGGCATTGGGAGGTGGCGGTGCGTGGCAGACGGGCGACGCGCGCGGGGTGCGGGCCGTATTGCCGGCGGGTCGGATGCCGATCGACGCGAAGGGGCAGGAAGCGGCGGTCGCGGCGTTCCTGAAAAGCGCCTGCAATGCCGGTTCCGTGCGATCGGGCCATTCGGTCTGATGCATGCGTCGGCAAACCCGGCATGGTGGGAAAAAACGTGACACGGCGCCCGGATGCGGCGCCGCCGTCGGATCCCTTCAGGGTCTACTCACAGTACAACCGGCGCGGCTGGAAGCACTCGTACGCGGGGATGATGCATTCGTCCTCGAAGCCCCATATGCAGGGCGCGGCTTCCGACGTTCCGATCACGCTGAATTCCTCGGCACCGACGGCGTCCATGGGGAACGCGACGATGGCGAGGGCGATGACGACTCCGATGGCAACGGCCTTCATGGGATTCCTCACGTCGGGAAGTGGCTTCATCAGGAAGGCCTTCGCGGGGACATGTCCCATGGATCCTTCAGGGTGCGACGCCGAGTCCACGCCGGGCCGATTCACCTGCGAAGTGCGCTCGCAAAAAGGGGCCCGCAGCATCGGAACCGGCGCCCCGGGGCGGCGACCACAAGAAGCGTTAAGTCCCCGGCGCCGGGCTCCCCGCCCATGCAATCCCTGCCGACCCGCCGCGCACCCGTGATCCTCGCCCTCGTCGCGAGCCTCACCGCGGCCGGCTGCCTCCAGGGCGCGGAACCGGGTGTGGACGCGTCCACGACGGGCCCCCTCCCGCCGGACTTCGCCCTCGACTGGGCTCTCAACGCCATCCCGTTCGGTGACGGTCACGACCACGCGGACTACGCGCACCACCAGAACCTGTCCACGCCGAACTTCCGCGTCATCGGCTGGAACCCCCTCGAATCCGACGTGCTCGGCACCACGCCCACGGGCATGGGCTGCGGCGGCATCGGTACCCCGGATGGCGAGCGGCGCATCGCCGTCGTCCACACCTTCTCCACGGATGTCGCATTCGTGGTCGCGGACGTCACCGACCCCACGAATCCCGTCAAGCTCGGCGAGTACGTCCTCGAGAACATCCACGCGTGGGACGCGACCGTGACGCCGGACGGCAGGCACGTCCTCATCGGCGCGTACCCGCCGGTCCTGAAGCCCGGGTGGTCCCCGGGTCCTCCCGGCACGGACGTACTCGGCGCCCTCGACACCGTCGTCGTCCAGCCCAAGTGGCGGGACGCCTGCACGGGCGAGGAACGCGCCGCCGGCCCCGAACAATCCCTGCCCCTTGCGCCCGCCATCATCATGGTCGGCATCTCGGACCCGGAGAACCCGGTCCTCGAGGACTTCGTGCCGCAGCCCATCCTCGGCCCCCACAGCGTGTCGAGTGCCCTCATCGACGGCACCCTGTACGCCATGTCCAGTGTCACGAACCTCGTCCACGAAGCCTCGTACTACTCCTTCTTCGAGATCGTCGGTACGCCCACGGGCGGTGCCGTCCTTGAACCCCTGAGCACCATCGAGGCGCCCGGCGTCGCAAGCCCCGCCCTCAACGGCCACGTGGACGTGGAGATGCAGAAGCACCCCATCACGGGTCAGGTCCTCGCGTACCTCGCGAACTGGGACGAAGGCCTCGCCGTTTACGACATGACGAACCCGCGCGTCCCCATGCCCGTCTCCACGTGGAAGGACGGCACCCGTGGCGCCATCCACGAGACCATGCCGTTCGACGTCCTGTGGAACGGCACCCACTACACCCTCATCGGGCAGGAGGTCGGCGAGCCCGTGGACCTCCCCTCCGGCATCGTGTACATCCTCGACACCACGGACCCCGCGAACCCGGTTGAAGTGGGGCGGTGGACCCTCCCCATGAAGCCCAAGTGGGACGGCGGCCTCCAGTTCAGCACCCACTACCTCGAAGTCGTGAACCGGACCATGTTCGTCACCAACTACCACGGCGGCCTCTGGGCCGTGGACATCTCGGACCCGTCACAACCGGGCGCCGTCGGCCTCTTCGTGCCGGACCGCGCCCCGCCGAAGCCGCACCCGCGGCAGGGCGGACCCGTTGTCGCGGACGTGCTCGCGTGGGAGGACGGAATCCTCACCGTGTGGGACGGGAGCGGCGGCATCTACCAGCTTCGCTTCGACGACTCGAACCCGGCTCCGAAGCCGGAGCCGTGGGATCTGGGGTAGGTACGGTTGCGGCCGG
>JBFILE010000435.1:0-3351 GCA_041599855.1 Thermoplasmatota archaeon | reverse complement strand
CTCGGGCCGTCGCCAGTGCCCGGGGAGGCGGGGCGCGTGGAATCAAGGGGAGGGGTACAGCCCGTCGCCTCGCCGTGCGAGGCGGCGCGTGGGGGTGGGCTGGTGGGGGCCACAAACAACCGCACCCACCCCTCGCGACCCGCAACTTCGGTCAAGTTGGCGCCCCCCGGGTCCCCCCGCCCGCGCCGACCCTTTGCACGACCATGTCAACGCCCTCGCGCGTCGCCGTGCATGCACGGGCGAACCGCCATACCCTCGCCGACCCACGGGGGTCCGTCGCGCAGGCGCCCGACACCGGAGGCTCATCCAGATGCACGCCCGAACCATCCTTGCCGTCCTTCTTTCAAGCGTCATCCTGGGGCCATCCGTCATGGCCGATCATGGCCTCATTCCGGAACTGCAGGATTCCGCCCGCCGCACGACGGAGCCGGACAGCGAAGTCCTCAGGTGTGCGGGCTGCGTGCTCGACGGTCGCGAGAACCGCGTCACGTACCCGGGTGCAACCCCCGGGGACGGTTCGCTCTTCCTTGACATGCGCCTCGGCACCCGGGTCGGCCCCGATTCCCCGCCCGGCTTCGACCTGTACGCCGGCGCCGTGCTGGAGCCGGTGTCATCCGGCCGACCGATCCTCCTTCCCGGAGGCTTCCACGCGACCGCGTGGTATGGTACGTGGAACGATCTCGATGGGGACCGCGTCATCGACGACATCCACGATGCGGCGCAAGGCGGCGCCGGGGATGAATTCCGATGGCGCGGTGTCGCAACGGGCGAAGCCATCGCCATGCCCTACTACGTGTCGCCGTCTTCCTACCTCTTCGTGTACGGCGCCGGCTACGGGGCCCGCATCGATTCGTACGAACTCGTGGACGGCACGGGCGATGCCGCAGCCCATCAGGATTGGCACGGCTCGTATTCGCCGACCAACACGGATGCCGGATTCCTGGCCGACATCCAGGTCCTGACCCTCGCCGGCGCGCCTCGCGCAAACGGCGGCGTCCTCGCTTACGACATCGATCACCCGGACGCCTTGTACGACGTGGATTCCTACGAGGCCGTGAGCCCCGACGTCGCCGCATTGTGGACCGCCGCGACCGTCATTGTCCGCGACGGCCAACAGGGCGCCATCACCACATTCTGGGACACCGCGGCCGACGCAGCGGAATTGTATGGCCCGTACTACAACGAGCACGTGGACCCCCGGTACCGGACCGCCCTCGCCCTCGTCGGGGACCCGTTCTTCGCCGTGACGCTCGCCTTCGACGAAACCTCGCCCAAGGACAAGCGGGAACCGAACACGCCGGAGGACGACTTCGAGGGCCGCGCGTTCCACGGCGGTGTCGGCGACGTGCCCGGCTCGTACAACCAGTACCCCGGTCATCTTGACGGCTTCCACATGTGGTTCGACACGCGCCCGCAACTCGTCACGTGCGCAGGCGTCTGGGCAGACCCGGGCGGCATCGCCGTGGATGCGGGAGCCCCCATCTGCTTCAGTTGGAGCACGGACCCCGTGGCGCAGCAGACCATGCGCGAAGGATCCTCCGCCGCGCTTCTGTCCTTCAACGCCGACATCTTCCTCTGGCACGACAAGAACGGCGATGGCATGGTGGGACCCGCATGTGACCCGAACGACCCGGACCAGTTCGACCAGGCGCGGAACACGTGCGCGGACCGCTTCCACGGCACGGATGCGTATGCGTTCTACGCGGGGAACACGGAGTCCGTGTCCGCGTGCACCGTGGCCACGGCCCGCGGGTCCGCAGTCACCGTGACGCCCATCGGCGGCGACTGGCCGCCGAGCACGTTCTTCATCCCGGACTACAAGCAGACGACGCGGCCCATCCTCCAATCCTCGCTGCGCCTGTTGGAAGGTCGGGAAGCCGTAGACGTGCGATGGCCGGACACCTGCAGCGGGAACGGGACCGACATCGACGCGCGAGACGCCATCCTGTTCCCCACGAGCGAAACCCTCGTGCCCCTCCGCACCGAGACGCGGGCGACCATCGAGGCGTTCGTGGACCATGACCGCGGCATTGCGAACGGACGCGAGAGCGTGACGGACGTGGACGTGATTCCGGCGTTCACCCTGTCGCTGTGACGCCCGTGGCCGGGCGCGCCGAAAGGTGCGCCCGAGCCTGTCGCAGGATTCCGCTGCGTTCGCCGCCGTAGCCGCAGGACGCCACGACGCAGGCCGCCAAGAGCCAGGACATTCCTCCCCCGCCGCGCCCCCGGAATCGTCGTTTCAACAACCAGTCTCCCTCGTGGAAACGGGGAAAGCATCAACACCCTTCGAACGCCCTCCATGGGTGGAGGCTCATCTTCGATGCTCAATGCACGCGTCATCCAGCTGTTCGTGGCGGGGATCCTGTTCATGCCGGTTGCCTCGGCCGGGCACTGGCTCGTCTACGAAGCCAGTGGTTCACCGTTCACCTCAACGCCCCGCGAGGACGATGGTGCCGTCATCCGGGCGCCGGGGAATTCGCTTGACGGCGTTGCGAACCGCGTGACCGCGCCCGGACGCGCACCTGGGGATGGCAGTCTGTTCCTTGACGCCCTCGTCGGCCACGGATTCGCCGGGACGCCCAGCGTGTACGCAAACCAGTTCACCGATGTTGCGGCGGGCCGCGCGAACCTCCTGTTTCCGGGCCTCCATGAAGTGGTCGCATGGTACGGCTGGTGGAACGACCTCAACGGGGACGGAGCCATCCAGGACGTGAACGACGGGTCCTGCGGAGGCTCGTGTCCGGAGGACGAGTTTGCGTGGCGCGGCGCCGCGTCCGGCCACTCCGTGACGGTCGTATCCCTTCAACCGCGCTCCGGCATCTCCATCGACGAGGTGGGACTCGTGGACGGCACGGACCCGTCCCAGGCCCATCAATCGTGGATCGGGGACGACGTCCTCGACTCGTACCAGGGCAGCCTCCTGCGCACGGACCACACGCTGGTCGTCGCTGGCGCGCCGGTTGCCGTGGGTGGCGCCATCGGGTACGACCTTGCCCACCCGGATGCGCTCGTGGACGTGGATCGCTACGAGGTCCTGAGCCAGGACGCAAGCACGCTCTACACGAGTGCGTACGACTTCGGACTGACCCCGGTCTGGGCCCTCTACGAGGATCCGGTCGCGCCCACGATCGACGCGATCCTCGATGCCACGGACGGCCTCTACGAGGAGGATGTCCTGGAATCCGCGCGCGCGGTCACGGGCATCGTGGCGAACCTATTGAATCCGCTTCCATTCCAAGCGATGGCGCTCGGGGAGCGGACCCTGGTTGCCCCGGCGCCTCGGGAACCCACGACCGCCTTCGATGATTACGGGGGCCGTGCGTTCTTCGGCGGAGTCGGTGACGTCCGCGG
>JBFILE010000434.1:0-3354 GCA_041599855.1 Thermoplasmatota archaeon | reverse complement strand
TTGTTCCGGTGCGGCGTCGCTGTCCTCCTCGCTGCACCGGGACCCTGCTTTTCCAGCCTCCGACGACTCGGCGTTCGGCGTGATTGGCGACGCATTTGCGATTTCGGGCCCCGTCGGGCGCGCGGAGAGACCCGGCGACCGGCTTTTTTCCGGAGCCGATGATGCCTTGAACCCGTGCCTTCATGGGGGCGTCAATGCCTGATGCCTCGAAGGCTGATCCGAATGCGGAGTCCGTGGTTGTCCAGACGGGGGACCCGGAGGCTGCGCGCCTTGCGGAATTGTACTTGACGCCTGCTGAGTATGCGCCGGTGGATGGTCGCGCCCGCGATTGGGCGGATCGGGTGCGGGCGCGTGTCGGCGTGGCCTCCGCAGCCGTTCCGGGCCCGCAGGAACGGGAGCGCCTTCGTCAGCAGGCGCGCCTGGCCCTTGCTGCAACGAGTGGTCGCTACGTGTGGGCGCGCGTCCGCCGCCCGTTCCGCGAGGGCGGCGGCGATGCGCCTCTTCTCGCCTTGATGGAGGCGCATCTCCGGGTGAAGCGCTTGTGGGGCGTGGAGTCGGATGCGGAGGCGGATGCCCGGGAAGCGGCGCGTTTGTGGGAGGGCACCTTCCGCTTGTGGAATGAGGCGGAGCGCGTGGTGAAGCGGGAGCGGGGTGCGTCGAAGAAGGATGATGCGCCGGCCTTTGATTCGGAGGCTGCGGCCGCGGCCACCGTGGCGGGTGCGGCGGCGGGTGCGCCGACGTTGTTCACCATGGTCCCGGGCGGTATCCAGAAGCGCATGGGCAGGTTGGCTCTCCGCGTTGTCCGACGCCGCCCTTTCATCCTTGGGGGCGTGGGTTTGGCGGTTCTCGCGGTGGCGTTGACGCCGTGGTTCGTGGAGGCGTGGAGTTTCGCCGACGCGTACGCGGATGGCCATGGCCGCCCGCCGTCGGCGTGAGCGCTTGCCGATTCCTCGGCCATAGTCCCCATGCAGCCGGGGTCGGGATCCCGGTTCATGGGTGTTTCGGCCTCAGCGGTGGCCTTTCCTCTCCTTGTCGCCGGCTTGCTCGTGGGCGCGGTGGTCGGTGCCGTGTACCTTGCGCGAGTCGCGGACGATGCGCAGGTCCTGGAATCCCTGCCGGGGGGTGACGTGGGCGGTTTCGTGGATTGCATCCGGGAGGTTTCGGCGCCGTCCGTGGAGGATGTGGCGTTGGTGTCCCGGGACGGTTTCGCGTCGGTCACCGTGGACGTGACCCTGCACAATGCCGGCTGCGTCACGGTGTACGTGGAAGGCGGGACGTTCGAGGCGTGGACGGATGCCGGGGATCGGGCGCGTGTCGCGATGGGCTCCGTGACCCTTCCGCCGAACAGGTCCGCAGCGGTGTCGGTGGTCGTGACGCCGGCCCCGGATTCGCGGAGTCCAGCGCTGGCGTTCCGGGATTTCGGGCGCATGAACGAGGATGGGAGTCTTGGTCTTGCGCGCGAGGTGGCCGTGCATGTGCAGGGGGATGCGCGCGTGGGTACGCCCAGTGTGGGATCCGCATCCGTGCCGTTGGCGGGCAACGTCGTGGTGGCTCCGACGCCGGAGGGCGGTGTGGATGTCCGTGTCTCCGGCTTCGAGGGCCTTCCCGGGGTCCTTTCCCGGGTTCTCTGATCAAGCGGCCATAGATCATTTATCGAACCAGAATGCGAAGGCCCGTTCGATACCATGCACCGTGGGCCCCTTGTCGTCGTTGTGCTCGCCCTCTTCGCGAGTGCGTTGGCCCCGCTTCCGACCGCTGTTTCCCAGGCTCCGGCGGGGCTGGAGGATTGTGATCCGTCCGCGGTCATCCCGTCGTTCGCGAATGCCACCATCGTGGGGGTGACGGAGGAGCGGCGCCGGGAACCCACGACCCTCCAGACGCAGGCAGTGGCTGAGAATCACGGCTGCGCATCCATCGACCTCGACGCATTTGGCTTGCTCCTTGTCAGCGAGGATGGTGAGCGCGTGTGGATGAGCGGCCACGACGTGCACATCCGCCCGGGCGGTCAAGCCCTCGTGGACGTGAACCTCACGCGCCTTGATGCGCCCCGGAACATCGTGAAGCTCATCGTGGACCGCATGGAACTCGGGGAGAACGGCCTCGTGCTCGTGACCCCTGTCCAGTATCGCGGCTGGGGGCAGTTCATGGAGTCCGGCGCCCCGAACCTCACGTACGCCACGTTCAATGCGACCATGGAACCGGGCGAAGCGGCCCGCATCATGTTCCGCGATCTCTCGGGCAGCTATGCGAGCAGCGCGTCGGCAACCCCGACGGGGTCGCAAGGGATGGATTCGGTCGGGAACACGACGACGCCCCGCATGGCGGAGCGTGTGGTGATGCTGGCCCTCACTTTCCGGTGAACGCGGGTCGGCGCTTCTCGACGAAGGCGGTCATGCCTTCGGTCTGGTCGGCGGTGGCGAAGCAGATGCCGAAGGCCTTCTCCTCAAGGCGGAGGCCGGAGGCGATGTCCACCTGGAGGCCGCCGTCGATGACCTCCTTCGCGAGGCGCACGGCCACGGGGCCGTTCTTGAAGATCTCGGCGAGGAGTCCTTTCGCTTCGTCGAGGAGTTTCTCTTGGGCGACGACGCGGTTCACGAGGCCGAGGCGCTCGGCCTCGGACGCGGGGATCTTGCGGCCGGTGAGGACGAGTTCCTTGGCGCGGCCGGCGCCGATGACGCGGGCGAGGCGCTGGGTGCCGCCGAATCCGGGGATGACGCCGAGGCCCACTTCGGGGAGGCCGACGATGGCGTTCTCACTCGCAAGCCGCAGGTCGCACGCGAGGGCCACTTCGAGGCCGCCGCCGAGGGCGTACCCGTTGACGGCTGCCACCGTGACCTTGGTGGAGGATTCCAGGAGGCCGACGACGCTCTGGCCGAAGCGCGCGTGTTTTTCGGCATCGGCAGCGCCCATGCCTTGCATCTCCCGGATGTCGGCGCCGGCGATGAACGCCTTCTCGCCGGCTCCGGTCACGATGATGCCGAGGACGGTGTCGTCCTTCTCCAATGCACCCATGGCCGCTGCGAACTCGTTCAGCGTTTCATGGTTGAGGGCGTTGAGTGCCTTGGGCCGGTCCACGGTGAGGATGGCGATGGAGCCCTCGCGTGCAATGGTGAGGTTCGAGAATGACGGGGTCGTCGTCATGGGATCGGGGCCGCGAAGGGAACGGCCCTCCTTAAGCCGAACGGCTGCCCGGCCGTCCAACGCGCGCCACTGGATGACACCGGGGCCGGGCTTGCCGGAATTGCACGGGTCGCGAGGGGTGGGTGAGACAGTTGGGGCCCCCACAAGCCCACCCCCAACCTCGCCGCGCGTTGCGCGGCTCGGCAGCACCCCACCCCGCCACCCCCGCCACCT
>JBFILE010000433.1:0-3356 GCA_041599855.1 Thermoplasmatota archaeon | reverse complement strand
TGAACCATCAGAGAGGCGCTCCTTCAAGAATGGGGGCAAGCGGGTTCTCGGCATCCCACAGGATGACCGGGATGCCGGCGGCCGCATACGAATCCCGGAGGGCATCGATCTCCAAGTCCCGGATGCGGACCGCGCCCGGCATCGCCTCCTTCCCCAGCGGATGATTCGTGGACTCCTTCCGCGTGAGCGGCGTGATCACGAGGCTCCGGCGATACCGCTCCGACAACCCCATCGCGGCATCCGTCAAACTCGGATCCCGCGTCGTGTTCGCGAACATGATGCCCGTCGCCTTCGGCTCCGGTGGCACCACCGCCACAAGATGCGCAAGGGGCATGTCGCCCTCCGCACGCACCTCAAGAAGCTCCTCCAGGATGCGATCCAGTTGACGACTCCCACGCTCCGGATGCAGGTACCGCGGCCGCGCATTCAGGATGACAAGGCCCACGCGGCTCCCCTCCGCAAGGTAATGATGACTCAGGCTCGCGATGGTGCGCACCGCGACCTCAAGGGGATTCTCCGCAGCATCCCCCGCCGCCGCACTCAGGCGCGCATCAAGGAGCATGACCACATCACTCGGCACCTCGCGCTCGAACTCGTTCACGAGCAATTCCCCGCGCGACCAACCGCCGCGCCGCGCCGTCGCCTTCCAGTTGATGCTGCGGTACGGGTCCCCGCTCGCGTACTCGCGCAGCCCGTAGAACTCGCTCCCCTGGCCCGCAGCCGCCACCTGCAGGAGACCGATCGCCACATGCTTCGGCGGCCGGATCGTACCGAACTCGCCCTCCTCCCAACGCGGCAGCACCGTGAGCCGCGTCCCCGCCGACGAGACTCCCTCGCGCGCGAACGCGCCGAACGGACTCGTCCACCGCCACTTCAGGCGATCGAGCAGGAAGTGGCCACGGACCCGGCAATCCACGTCATACACCAACGTGACTCCGCGGTCCCCGCCCGGGACGCGCACATACCCCGAATTCGCGCCATGCGCGCGCTCAAGGCCCGGCGGCAGCACATCCAGCACTTCAAGGGCGCCGAGGGTCACGCGGCTCCGGATACGCAGCGTGATCTGCGGATGATCCCCGATGAGGGCGCGCGGAGGTGACGCAAGACGCGCCACCTGCGGCGCCGGATCACTGAGGGCGAACGCGACCGCACTCACGATGAGCGCCATCCCGAGCGGCAGCGCCGCAGCCGCCGCCACCCACACGTCGAACAGGTACCCTATCGTGGCAAGGGAGGCGGTCACGATGACAAGGGCAGCGCCGCGTTCAGTAAGCATGGAGGGGAACCGGTTCAGGATGGGTTGCGGGGGTGGTCAGGACGGGATTCGGGAGCGGGCCGGTGAAGGCGCAGGACGGCTTGCGGGATCGGGCGGCGTCGGGTCCGGCGTCCGGTCAATAGTTCTGGCGTTCCACGGGCGGCAACGGCACGTTGTTCAGGATGTCCGTCACGATGTCCGACGGACGCACCCGGCGCACGCGTGCCTCCCCCGTGAGAAGGATGCGGTGGGCGAGGGCTTCGACCGCGATGTCCTTCACATCATCCGGGACCACGTACTCCCGGCCGCGGATGAGGGCAAGCGCCTTCGACAGGCGCAGGAGCGCGAGACTCCCACGGGGTGACGCACCGACACGGAGCCGATTGTCCGCACGTGTCGCACCCACGATCTTCGCCATGTACCGCTTCAAGTCATCGGACGCACGGACCCGACGCGCGTGCTCCTGCAGCGAGAGGAGCCCGCGCGCATCCAGGACCGTGCGCACCTTCGGCTCCTTCGCGCCCCACGCCTCACTCCTGCGAAGGATCTCGACCTCCTCCAATTCCTGCGGATAGCCCACATCGAGGCGCATCATGAACCGGTCGAGCTGCGCCTCCGGCAGGGGATACGTCCCCTCCGTCTCGATGGGGTTCTGGGTCGCGAACACGAGGAACGGCTTCGGCAGGTTGAACGTCTTGCCCTCCAGCGTGGTCTGCCCCTCCGCCATCGCTTCAAGCAGGGCGGCCTGCGTCTTCGGCGGCGCCCGATTGATCTCGTCGGCGAGCAGGATGTTGGTGAACACGGGCCCCTGCCGCAGTTCGAAGTCCTGCTGCTTCATGCTGAAGACATGGGTCCCCGTGATGTCCGTCGGCAGGAGGTCGGGCGTGAACTGGACGCGCGTGAACTTGAGGCCCACCGCCTGCGCGAACGTCTTCACCATGAGGGTCTTCGCAAGGCCCGGGTAATCCTCGAAGAGCACATGGCCGCCGGTGAGGAATCCGAGGAACGCCTTCTCGAGGACAATCTCCTTCCCCACGATGACGCGGCCGACCTCCTGGATGACGGCGCGGCCCGCCTCCGCCGGGGACGTTGCGCGACGCGGAGCTTCGGTGGCCTGCTGCACGGGTGCGGTGGCCGAACGGGTCACGGGCGGCGAATCACTGTCTGGGGTCATGGGGGGTGCTTCCTGTTGGGTCGGGCCCGCCCGCAGCGGGGCCGGCACCGGTGACATTCAATGGCGAAACCGGCGACGCATCATCCGCGTCAGGCTCGCCGGGCGATTCCTGCGACGCGTCCGACCCGCCGGGTTCGACGGGCGCGCCCCCGGTCGGGGATGCGCCGTTCGCGGTCGTCGCCTGCTCGACCTTGCGCATGATGATGGCAAGGTCCCTGAGATACGCATCCGCCGGAGGCAGCGCGCGCTTGAACGTGAACTGGTACCACATGGGGAAGAAGAACCGGCTCCCGCGGTACCGCTCGAGGGCGCGCCGGCGCCATCGCGCCTCCGCGGGTTCACCCGCGAGGAATCCGGCCACGTCCGGATCCATGCCCTGCAAGGTGCCGCGGGCCGCATGCCCGGCAATCGCCGCGGGGGCCATTCCCGTGTGCTTCGCGAGCCGGTGCAGGATGAGTCCCCGCACGCGGCCCTCGGTGGCGACCGCTTCCTGCCGCGGCGGCACGCGCCCCGTGTTCGTGACCGCGCCAGCATGCGCGTACGCGGCATCCGAGATCGCGTCCACGATTTCAGCCACCGGCCCGGGGCGCCCCCCGGTGACCGGGGGATTCACGAAGGCGGCGCCCCGATAGCTCCGCCGATACACGAGCACAAGGAAGAGGAGGGTCACGAGAAGCGCCGGAATCTCCCATGCCGTGAACGCTATGGCGATGCCCTCCCGGCGAGCCATGGGCCCCGTGGAACGCTTGCTGTTACGCGGACGCCCCCTTTGAGTCCGCCCCGCCATCCGTGCCGTCCGCGGAGGCCGGTCTCGGCCCGGGGCTTCAGGTCCTCCGGGATGCGGTATCGCGTGTACCGGGCCCACTCGTAGGCCGTCACGACCTTCCACAAGGGTTCGAGGGGAACATCGAGGTCCTTTGCGACGGC
>JBFILE010000432.1:0-3381 GCA_041599855.1 Thermoplasmatota archaeon | reverse complement strand
GTCGCCCGCAGCATCTGGCCGCCGTCGAGGGGGCCGGCCGGGAGCGCGTTGAATGTGCCGAGCATGAAGTTGATCCAGAACAGCCAGTACAAGGTGTTCGCGATGAGGAAGAAGCCCCATTCGGGCATGACGGAGAGCGGGCCCTCGACGTTCAGGTACGTGCTGAAGGGCGCGTTCATCACGTCGACGCCGCGGAAGAGCACGTAGAAGGGGTAGGCGATGAAGAATCCGAAGGTGGCGAGGCCGCCGGTGAACGGATTTGCGAGGACGCCGCGGACGGCCTTCAACTCCGCGGGATTCATGGGTTGGACGCCGAGGAAGGCGCCGCTTGCACCCGCGTTGAACGCGCTCGCATTCGCGAGGATCACGGGTTCATCGGGGACGTACCGTTCGCCTTCGCGGTAATATGTGAAGCTGAGGACGTCGCCGGGACGCTTGTCCCCGAGGATGTCCTGGAAGGCGCTCAGGTTCGTGACCTGCCGCCCGTCCATGGTGGCGATCATGTCGCCTTCCATGAGGCCGGCTGCGGAGGCCGGGGTGTCGGGGACGACGCCCGCGATCCAGACGCCCTCCACGTTCTGCGCGGGAACCGTGGACGACATGACGACGCCCGAGAAGAGGAGGATGGCCACCGTCGCCAGGACGATGTTCGCCATGGGGCCGGCCGCATACACCCGGTTGCGGGCACGCGTCGAGGATTTCTCGAGGTCCCGTTCGTCCGGTTCGACGAAGGCGCCGATGGGGACGATGAAGAGGAGGAGGCCGAGGCTTTTCACGCCCATGTTGCCGACTCGGGCGAGGACGCCGTGGGCGCCTTCGTGGATGATGAGTGCGACGATGAGCGCGAAGAGACCGTATCCGATGGGGATGATGGGGTTCACGCCGGGGAGGCCGATCAGGTACTGGGGCCCGGGCGTGGCCTGCGCGACCTGTTCGGTGTTCGTCGCGAAGATGAACAACTGCCAGATGAGGGCGGCAAAGAGGAGGATGCCCGCGGTCCACGTCACCCAGATGCCGATGTCGCCGTAGACTTTCCAGAAGCCCTTGGCCCGCGCGACGCGGTCGATGGTCTTCTTGCCGAGCTGGGTGCGCCACATGAGGAAGACGCCGGCAAGCTCGAAATCACCGCCCAGTTTCCCGAACCTGTGGAGCAGGTAGACGAGAAGGATGTAGGCGTTGAGCAGGAGGAGGAAGATCAATAGACCGCTCATGGTCGAGCCGCGAAGACGGCTGATTCCGTTATATACGTTGCCGGACGGGCAGGTTGGCCGCCCGGGGGTCCTCCCGGCTGCGGCCAGGTCGGCGCGCGTGCCCACGGGTGGCGCCGGCGCGGGGCGGCCGGTGCGGATGCCGCCGATGATCCGATCCCGCCCCACCCGGCCCTTGGCGTCGGAAGCGCGGATCGGCACCCTTCCGGACACACTGGTTTTTTTGGGGCGGAACGTGTCCCGGGACCCATGCCAAAGGGGGTCGACCAGGGGCCGGAACCGGATGTGGTCAGCGTGTACACCACGATGCCGGACATGGCAAGCGCGAAGGCCTTGGCTCAGGGACTCCTGAAGGACGGCTTCATCGCGTGCGCGAACGCATTCCCCATGACGAGCTGGTACCGCTGGGAGGGTCGGGACGAGGAATCCGCGGAAGTCGCCATGTTCCTGAAGACGCGGCGGGACCTGGCGGGAACCGTCATCGCCGCGATTGCAGCCCGCCACCCCTACGATGTGCCGTGCGCGGTGGTCCTTGACATCGTGGCCGGTCACGCACCCTATCTCGACTGGGTCCGCAACGAGACACGACCCCCCGGATGAGTCGGGAGCGTCCGATCGCCGGGTCACGTGGCGGCGACGATGACCACGACGACGACCACGACGACGATGACGCCGACGATGCTGACGACGGTTCGCACGGCGGCGACTGCGTCATTCGCGGGCCACTTCGATCCGCACCTGCCCGAGCAGCCGGTTCATCCATTCGAGCTTCCTCGGCTTCAACGGCCCCGCGTCCTTATAGGGCCCGGGTTCCCGGTCGAATCCGGCGATGGACACCCGCCGCGCGCCTGCCGCCTCCGCGAGGAACACCGCCCGGTCGCCGTCGGTGAATCCGCCGACATTCACAACGCCGGCACGCGGTTCGGCCTGGGTCGTCGGCAGGATGGGGCCCGGGAAGCGCGGAACCCATGTCCGGATGGCGTCCGCATTGTCGCCGTGGGCGTGGATCGCAACAGGTACGCCCCGGTCACTCGCCGCCACCTGCTTCCCGACGTTGCCGTCAAGGTCCGTGACAATGAGGGCTGGCATCCATCCGGCATCCATCACCGCCGCAACCGCGGCATCTGCGACGATGAGCGGACGCGTTTCCGCCGGGTTCCGCCCCGCGAGCCAGGCGGCAAGGGACGCGCCTGCTCCGAGGACGACCACGTCCTTGCCCGCAAGCGCGGCCCGAAGGGCTTCGATGCCGATGCACCGATCTTCATTCACGAGATCGGCCAACCTGTCGCGGGCGTCCTCGTCCGCTGCCCGCGAAAACCCGAAGTCCGCCAGGATTTCCTCGTAGATCGGCTCCCATTCCCGCCAGTGCACGGCGTCACGACCCCTTGGCCGTCACCATGCGGTATACGAGGTACCCGGCGAATCCGAGGCTCACCACGGCGAATGCGACAGACAGGAAGCCGAGGGCAGCGAGCATGCCGAAGGCAATGAGGAATGCGACGAAGGGCAGCACGTAGGCGCGTTGCACCTTGGGGCTCTCGACCCCTTTGGACAGGGCCACGAGGAAAGCTTCGAGGCCCGCATGCTGCATGACTACGACGCGCCGGATGGCTTTCACCGGGAGGCGGGCCCGGATGATGGGGAGGACGGCCTCGTCCTCGGCTCCGTCCATGACGGCCACCGCTTCCGTGGCTCCCGCGGCGCGGATGGCTTCGTCCAGCTGCAAGCCGATTTTCGCGTCGGACTCGGCGCCCACGCGGATGGTCCCGAGGAGCAGGGCCACCTCGACCGATTCGCCATGGGCCGCACGCTGGTCGTGTTCGTTCACGGCAGCGAAGAGGCCGTTCGCGTCCGCGTCCTCCGGGTCATGGATGGCGAGGCGCTGGGCCGCCTGGATGCAGGCTTCGCGTCCGATCACGGGGCCGCGGATCCCGACCTTGGAGCCGAAGTCATCGTCCCGGTCGACGGCGAGAACGAGAGTGGTCACTGGGCCCGGGAACGCGCGGCGGACGAAAAGGGCTGCGGTGTGAAGGCGCAGTGGCAGCGAGGGGTGTGGTGGCGGGGACGTGGGGTCGGGCCCACGCAATTCCGGGACGGTGGCCCCCCGGAGGACGTGGGGGTGGCACGGGCAGGGATGGCGCGTGGGGTGGGGGGTACGGGTGTGCGCCCACCC
>JBFILE010000431.1:0-3381 GCA_041599855.1 Thermoplasmatota archaeon | reverse complement strand
GCGAACGTCCATTGGATCTGTTTCACGTGGGCGGTCACAACGAGCGCCGGAAGCGCAACCGTGAACGTCATCGTGCCCGGGGGCGACAATGTCACCCTCCACGAACCTGGGGCTGCGGGCGGCAAGCAGGCCACCATGATCGAAGCTGTCGGTCACGACGGGGAATGGCGGGTGGACCTTGTCATGGACGCGTGGTCGGGCGAACTCGACCTGGCCGTGACCAAGCCGTGATGCGGAGCCCGTCAAGACGGCGTGTCCGGTGCGGGCCGGCTTTCCCGCTTCCCTTGTGAGTGGGACCCACCCGGGGGTCGGGTCCACGTGAGGTTCATGAGTTCATGTCCTGATTCCGGGTCGATCTCGCGCGGCCCGCGTTCCCGGAAACCGTATCGCTCGTAGAATGCGCGTCCGATCCGGTTCTTCGTGAACACCCCGAGGTGCAGTTCGTCGAAGGATCCTGCGACGTGATCCATCATGAGGCGCCCGAACCCTTGGCCGATGTGGTCCGGGTGGACGAAGAGTCCGCCCACCGTCGATCCCAACATGGAGACGAATCCGACGAGTCGGTCGTCGACAAGGCACACGGTCGTTTCGGCCTTGGGGATGAAACGCGTCACGATGGCTTCCGCATTCTTCTTGAAGAACTCGTCGTCGCAGAACGGATACGCATGACGGGCCGAGGCGTCCCATGCCTCAAGCAGCGCGGCCTGATCACCGGATCGGTAGGGGCGAAGGACGGCCGTCATCGTCGACTGCCAATGCCCAAGCCTTATTGACATTTACGGTCCCGGATGCTTTTCTTGCTGCGATGGCGGCCGTGCGGGGCCGCTCGCGCATGGGCGTCCGTTGACAACGTACAACTTGGCGGCAACGTGGCATTGCCGCCCTGGAATCGGCCTGCCGTTCACTGGGCCTTGCGGGGGGCATGCATGGCGCGCATGACGTCGGTCGCGCGCAGGTGCTTCTTGCATTCGGCGCAGTCCATGCCGCCGGCGCGGCTGAGCGCGATGAGCTGGACGGCGTTGGGTGCGGCGCAGATCGGGCAGACAAACGGTACGAGCACAATCTTCTTGGCGGGAGCGAGAACAGCCATGGCAATACTATGCGCCCACCGCCGCCTTTCCCTTATATAGTCGATTGGGGTGGCGTTGACATGCGAAGATCTGTCACGGTTGGCCGGGAGGGGTGGGTTTGTGGGGGTTCGCCCAGGGGTGGCGCGGCGAAACCGGGGGCAAATCTTCCCAGGTATGGCGGCGGAGATGGACGGGGTCGAAGGGGCCGGGATCTTGCAGGCAAGTCTCCCCGGGCGCGGCGGCGGATGCTGTGACCATGCCGGCTTCTGCCGTCGCGCGCCAGGATCTCCCAGGGCCGGGAGGATTCGGTTTGGCCATGCACCCGCCTTGCCCATCCGGGACGGACGGTCGACGTCCCCCGATGGCCGGGCGACGGGTCTGGTGCACAAGAATCCTTAAGGGTGCCTCACCGGCTCTCGGCCTGAGAGGCTTCCCACATGCGTACAGGACCATCCATCATCCTTGCCGCGACATTCGTTGCGGTGGCATTCGCCGGTTGCGTCCAGCCGGACCCGTTCCAGGGGATCGGCGACGCCTCCCTTGAAGGGTCGCCCATTCCGCCCCGGCCGCGTGTCGTCGTCGCCGACATCGACACCGGCATCAACCCGTACCACCAGGAATTCCGGGACGATTCCGTCGAAGCGTACGCGCACCCCAGCCTGTACATCCCCGGGTATCCTGCCGACGTGAAAGCCCTCAATCTCACGTTCGATGCCGAGGATTACGAGGCCGCGGTCCTCGCTGACTGCGACGTCTGGCAATCCGTGGAACCGGAGACGCCGTACTGGATTCCGGGCACCCGCATCATCGCGGCCATCACATTCCAAGTCCGGGGCGACGACGTCCCATGCGAAGCCGATGACCTCCCGGGGCGCATCCTCGACCGCGGCGGCCATGGCACCATGACCACAAGCCGCGTGGCCGGCGCCACGTACTCCCTGTGCCCCGACTGCAAGATCGCGAGCATCCAGGGCTTCTCACCCCAGTCCATGCGATGGGCCGCCGAACAATCGTGGATCGACCTCCAGACGAATTCCTGGGGCGACCTCCCCGACAGCTACGTGGTCGAGAAACCACGCCGGGATGACGTGATGGCCGTCGCGCGCGCCCACCCCACATTCGTCGCCGGAGGCAACGGCCTCCTCGGCTTCTTCGGCGTTTCCGGGCACCCCGCGTACTTCGACAACATCGCCGGACCCGACGGCATCATCATGGTCGGCGGCCACGATGGCGGACGCTTCACCCCGTGGACCATGACCATGCCCCACGTCGTCGCCGACGCGAACCAGCACCCCGCAGCCTACCACGATTCCCTCGATGGCGGGGACGCAGGCCACGGCGGCGGCACGAGCGGCGCCACGCCCTTTGCTGCCGGCACCTTCGCCCGCATCCTCCTCGAAGCCCGCACCCTCGTCGGTGACCACGGCGTCGGCGTGCGTGACGGCAACCTCGTCGTCGCGCCCGACACCAGCACGCTCCCCGCAGCGGGTGCCCTCTCCGACGGCACCCTCAGCATCGAGGAACTGAAGACGCTGTTCTACCGCACCGCGAACCCGCGTCCCGTCCGCGACGGCGACTGGGACGGGGAATCCTGCGACATCGGCGCGAACCTCGGTTGCATCCTGTACCCGACGACACCGGTCGAATGGGGCATGATCCCCACCACCGTCCCCGCCTACTACTTCGTGGGCTACGGACAGGTCGGCGCAATCACACTCGAAGGCGCCCTCGCCGTCATGCGCGGCGACGCGCCCCTTCCCGAGCGTCCCAGCGAGGACACATTCCACGGCTTCGATTCCGACGCCCGCCAGTTGGTGGATGCATGAACCAATCCCGCGCCCTGATCCTGACAACCCTGCTTCTCGCGACCGCATTCGCGGGCTGCGTGAGCCTGCCCGAAGAACTCGAGAATGCCGCCGGCGTCCCGCCCGCGGTACCCGGTGTGGACGCGGACGGGTTCGCACCGCGCATCGTCAACGGATACATCTCGGGCATCCTCCACGCGACGGCCGAAGTGGGCATGAGCGTCCACGCCGAGACCTTCATCCCGGAAGTCGCGACCGTCCTTGACGGCGCCGTCATCCCGGAAGGCGGATTCCCCACCATCCTCGTCATGAGCCCGTACAACGGCGCCGGCTCCGGCGGCAACCCGCCCGGCCACTATGCGTACGGCTGGCTCGTGAAGGAACTCGTGCCCCGCGGCTACGCGGTCGTCGTCGCCGACCTCGCCGGCACCGGCGGCAGCGGCGGCTGCTGGGACTTCATGGGCCCCGACGAGCAGAAGAGCGTCGTCACCATGATCAACACCATC
>JBFILE010000430.1:0-3400 GCA_041599855.1 Thermoplasmatota archaeon | reverse complement strand
CGACCAACCGTGCGTGGCGCTTGAGCGGGCGACGTGGATTCCGGCCATGGCGGAGGCGTTCATCGCCGGCGGCGGCCGGTACCGGCTCGGCCACAAGGTCGGCGAGAAGGACCTCCCCACCATGCGGGACGAGTACGACCTCGTCATCGGCGCGGACGGTCCCGGTTCCTTCGTTGCGAAGGCCATCGGCGCCACCCACACGACGAGCCTCGGCATCCAGTACCGCATGACCCGGGACGGGTACGACAGCCCGGGGCGCGAGTTGGAGCGGCTCGAATTCGTCACGGACAAGCGGTTCAGTTCCGACTATTCCTGGGTGTTCCCGAAGGGCGAGACCCTGAACGTGGGCCTCCTTGCGAAAGGGGACGGAAAGGACTGGGGGCGCCTCGACGAGTTCGCGGAGTCCCGCGGCCTCGAAGGCAAGGTGCTGAAGCGGGAAGCGTACCCGATCGGCTTCAACGGCAGCCGCTACCAGGACGGGAACGTCGTCCTCATCGGTGACGCGGCCGGCACCACGAACCCCATTACGAAGGGGGGGTTGTCCGCGATCGTCCACTCCGCGAACATCCTTGCGGACCTGGTGCGCCGGGACCTCGCGTACCGGTACGGGATCGTCCTGTCCAAGCACCCGGTCGTGAATCCCCTGTACCAGCGGGCGGAGGAAGCGATCCTGCGATGGTCGAATGCGGACTTCGAGCGCGTGGCGCGGTTCGCGCCGCCGGTTCTCCGCATCACCGAGGACCGGAGCACGTACGTCAAGTATGCGCTGCCGATCCTGAGCACGCTTGCCCTCACGCCGACGTTGGCGAAGGACTTCATCACGATCGCGCGCGCCATGGGCGGCTCCAAGGACTGGTCCTGGTAAGGGGGCGATGGGTCGGGGAGCAGGGCCGCGGTGCCGCCGGAGTGCGTTGCGGGCGCTAGGACGATGTATTGTGGGGGGCCTGTGGAGCTTGCAAGGTTACCCGTGATTGCTTCTGGCGCTGAGCGAGCTTTTCTGGCGTGACAAGGGCGGGTCGCGAG
Source organism: Thermoplasmatota archaeon (assembly GCA_041599855.1). Classification (GTDB taxonomy): domain Archaea; phylum Thermoplasmatota; class SW-10-69-26; order JACQPN01; family JAJPHT01; genus JBFILE01. Next base: position 2,377 of record JBFILE010000430.1, on the reverse strand, counting down.
GGGTGGGTGAGACAGTTGGGGCCCCCACCAGCCCACCCCCAACCTCGCCGCGCCGCGCGTGGTTTCGTGGCACCCCACCCCTCATTCCTCCCGGATCGTCCTCCCCCCGGAGGCGACCCCTCGGTGTGGATCCGGCTCGTAGGACGCGGCAATCGTGCGTGGCACGTGTGGGTCGCGAGGGGTGGGTGTGATGGTTTGGTGGCACTTCACCCAGCCGCCCCGCTTCGCCTCCCTCTGGCGGCGACCCCTCGGAGGATCCCGCTTCGTGGTGCCCGCGCCTTTGGAATCGCTTGCGGCCGACGGACCGTGCGAGCCCGTCACGCATTCCGCATTCCCGGTCACGTGCCAACGCGCGCACTTGAGCCGCCAGCGGCGCCGGGAGCAGTCCCGGCACCCACCAAGGTCGCCGCAGGCAGCGCACGGCCCATGGATCCGCCGTTCGTCGGGAAGCTGGCCGTGAACGTCGTGCCGTGACCCGCACCCTCGCTGTCGCACCCGATCACGCCGCCGTGGGCTTCCACGATGGTGCGGGAGATGTGGAGGCCGAGGCCCGTGCCGCCCCGGTCCACGCCGTCTGTCGGCGTGCCCTGGATGAAGGCGTCGAACACGCGCGGAAGGTCATCTGCGGCAATGCCGGCGCCACTGTCCTTCACCGTGAGCACCGTGTGCGGGCCGTCGGAGGATAGGGTGAGGTCGACGCGGCCCCCGTTCGGCGTGAACTTCATCGCGTTGCTCACGAGGTTCACCAACACCTGCTGGAGCCGTGCGCCATCCGCGTCCAGCATGATGCCGGGCGCCGCGTCCACGCTCAACTTGATTCCCTTCGCGCGCGCCACTTCCTCGAACGTGTCCCGACACTCGTGGAGGAGGGCCGTCGCATCCGTCGGCTGCAGGGTGAGCTGGATGCGGCCCCGCTCCATCCGCGCTGTGTCCACGAGGTCATGGACGAGGAGTTCCAGCCGGTTGAAATTCCGGTCCACGACGCGCAGGGATTTCTCGCGCCGTTCCATGGTGCCGGACGCGTGCGTCCGTTTCAGGAGATGCATCTGGAGTCGGATGGCCGTGAGGGGGGTGCCGAGTTCGTGGGCGACGGAATTGATGAACCGCGTCTTCAGGGCATCCACCTCCTTCAATTCGGCATTCGTCCGCTCCGCGAGCGCGAGGTTGGACCGCAGGTGCGCCCGGAACTGCCAGAGCAGGTACAGGGACAGGATCGACAAGCCCACCGTGGACGCGAAGTTGATCCCGAGCGCCATCGCGGTCCGCGGCCCCGGCACCGGCACATGGGGGAGCGCCATGGCTGCGATCACGCCCTGCGTGCCCCCGGCAAGGAGGGTGAGGGACATGAGGTCGTCATCGTCCAGCACCGGGAGGGCGAGGCCAACGATCGTGATGACCGCGATGTGGAGGCCCGGGGTCACGGCATCCGGGATGAGGGCCACGAGGAGGACCACACTGAGGCCCCCCTTCGTGAGCCACGAAACGGCCCGGTCCGGGCGCCCGCGCCGCAGATCCGCACGCGCGATGAGGACCATTCCCGCGTAGATGATGACCGCGCACCCCATGGCGAGGTACGCCTGGAGGTCCGCGAGAATCCCGTACAGGAGGAGCGCGGGGCCGATCGTGAACGCGAAGATCGCGATTCCGCGACTCGTCCGGTTCAGGATGCGGGTGGGCTCGCTCTCCCGGGAGGACTGCAGTCGCGGATCCGGCTCCATGGCCTTTTGTTCGCCTACCCGTTCCTCTTAAAGGTGCGGTTGATCCGGAAAACCGGACGCCGCGCCTCATTCCCGGTCACGATTGGCGTCTCAGGCCGGCACTCACGCCCACGGGCCCCGAAAAATAGGGGTGCACCGCACGGTTTCTGGGGTCCCGCGCGCGCAGGTGATCGACGGCGCGCTCGATGGCGTCCCGCTCCCCGTGGAGCACGATCTGGTCCCCGGCCTGGAACCGGGTGTGCGGTGCCGTCGCCACATGGCCCCCGTCCGCGCGCCGGATGCTCGCGATGCGGGCACCCGTCGCCGGCTCCACGCGCGCCTCCGCCATGGTGCGCCCCACTTGGGGACTGGACGGCGGAAGGCGGACCTCCTCCTGCGTGAGCGTCGGGGACGGGGCACTCGGCTCGTGGCGGCCGGTCAGCGAATTGCGGGCGCGCGCCAACTGGTCCCCGCGGCCCACGAGGTACAGTTTGTCCCCCGGGAGGAGCGCCATGTGCGGATTCGGATTCACCATGGTCGAGGACCCGCGTTCGATCGAAAGGATCGTGGCGCCGGACCGCTCGCGGAGGCGGAGATCCTTCAGCGTCACGTACGCGGTCGCGCTCCCCGGGTGCACCTGATGCTCCATCACGTCCATGCCCCACGGGTACCGTTCCTTG